>CAZQMI010000041.1:2445-19050 GCA_964594475.1 uncultured Thermoplasmatales archaeon | reverse complement strand
TCGATGAAATGGTGAACTCAGATATCATCTGGACCTGCATGAGCTGCTTTAAATGCAGGGAACGCTGCCCACAAAAAGTGGCACCCGTGGATATTTTATTTGCATTGAAAAACATGGTGGTAGCCAAGGGAAACCAGATCCCTGGGAATTACTCAACCATGCTACAATCTGTTCTTTCCATTGGCATGCTACAAGATGAAAAGGAAATTACCACCACTGACAACAAAAGCGTGAAAAGAACAGATCTTGACCTCCCAGCGATTTCTAAACCACAGGATGCCGGTAAATTCCAGATGTTTCTATCAAAACTTGCAGTGGAGAAAATCTAGAGGTGACCTCAATGAAAAAATATGTGTTTTACCCTGGCTGCATCATGCAAACAGAACAATACGCCTATGAACTAAGCATTAGAGAAGTCCTTCCACTGCTTGATATAGAACTTATAGACATACAAGGATTCTCCTGCTGTGGCAATCCACTTAAAAGTGTGAATCAAATGCTCACCCTTGCTCTTTCTGCACGAAACATTGCTCTCGCTGAAAAAGAAGGTCATGATATCTTTGCCCCTTGTTCCATATGCCATCATGGACTGAGTGATTGCAAACATGTCCTAGACTCAGATGAAACAATGAAACAACGCATCAATACTTATCTAGCAGATGAAGACCTCAGCTACCAAGGAACCGCTAACATCGTACATACCGTTGATTTACTACATGATATCATCACCCCTGAAATCATTAAAAAGAAAGTCAAACAACCACTCAAAGGAATGAAACTAGCAACTCACTACGGATGTCATCTCATCAGACCTAGTGAGATCGGCAGACCCGTAGATTCAGAAAATCCACAAAAAATGGAAACCATCCTTAAAACCATTGGAGCAGAACCCCTGGATTATCCAGAGAAACTAGACTGCTGCGGTGGACTCCTTAATACTAATCTCCCAGAGTCAGCACTGACCAAGACCGGACAGAAACTACAACGCATCAAAGCAGAAGAATTCGACGCACTCGTTGATGTCTGTCCCTGGTGTCATCGACAATTCGATGCCAGACAAAAACAAGCAGGAAAAACCGTTGCAGAAACCTTAGAAATTCCTGTGTTTTATCTTACTCAACTTCTTGGAATCGCCATGGGGATTGATAAAGAAAAACTCGGATTCAGCTTGAATCAAAGTCCCATACAAACCGTTACAATAGGGGGAAATTAACTATGGGTAAAAAAATCGGTGTGTTCATCTGTCATTGTGGCGAAAACATCGCAAGCAAAGTCGATGTAAAGCAACTTTCAGATTATGCAGAAAGCCTTGATGATGTAGTGGTCAGTAAAACCTACAAATACATCTGTTCAGAAGCAGGAGCAACCCTCATCAAAGAAACCATCAAAAAATACAAGCTTGATGGCGTGGTCACCGCTTCGTGTTCACCCCGGATGCATGAAACCACCTTTCGTGGTATCGTCAAAGACGGCGGACTCAATCCTTTCAACCTAGAAGTAGCAAACATAAGGGAGCAATGCTCCTGGATCCATGACGACCCAAAGATCGCAACAGAAAAAGCAAAAAAAATACTGAAAGGCGCCGTCGCCAAAGCACGGTTACTAGAATCACTTGAACCACCAAAGGTAAAGATTACACCCAAGGCCATGGTCATCGGTGGTGGCATCGCTGGTATTCAATCAGCTCTTGATCTTGCTGAAGATGGCCATCAAGTCTATCTGGTAGAAAAAACACCCAGTATCGGCGGCCGTATGGCACAACTAGATAAAACCTTTCCTACTCTTGATTGCTCGGGATGCATTCTCACTCCGAAAATGAAGGAGGTCTTTTCTCATCCAAACATCGAATTGCTCACCTATGCAGAGGTCACCAACGTGGATGGAACCATAGGAAATTACACGGTGACCGTGAACAAAAAAGCTAGGTATGTCCAGCTGGATAAATGCAAAGGATGCGGCGACTGTGCGGAAGCCTGTCGGCTCCATGACCGCATCACTAGTGAATTCGACATGGGCATGGGAAAACGCAGTGCCATCTACATCCCATTCGCACAAGCCGTGCCACCCAAATACACCATTGACAAAGATACCTGTCTGATGCTAACTAAAGGGAAATGCGGCAGTGGACCACTCTGTGTGGAAGCATGCCCGGAACAATGCATTGATTTTAATCAAAAAGATACCACAATTGATATCAACGTTGGAGTAATTGTTGTTGCAACTGGCTATGACATCCATGATCCCAGTGCCCTGCATGAATATAGTTACACTAGATCACCTGATGTAATCACTAGCATGGAAATGGAACGGCTGATTAACTCTGCAGGTCCAACCGATGGAAAGATCGTCTGCCCCTCAACTGATGAAAAACCAAAGAGTGTAACATATGTACTCTGCGTGGGAAGCAGAGATGAAACCGCCTGCACATGGTGCTGCCGCATCGGCTGCATGAGTGCACTGAAACAAATTTATCTCCTGAAGGAAAAACTGGGGGATAATGTGGAGCTTAACATCTGTTATACCGATATACGAAGCTTCGGCAAAGGATATGAGGAATTCTACAGAAAGATCCGTAACATGAACGTCAATTTTTTCAGAGGAAGACCCTCAGAAGTCCGACCCAATGAAAATGGTCTCATCATTGATATCTTTGATACCACCACTAATAAACTCTTTGAGATTACCTCGGATCTTGTAGTTCTGGTCCCTGCTCTTGTGCCAAGAGAGGACAATGAAACGTTCTCACGAATCCTTCGTATCTCACAAAGCCAAGATGGATTCCTTTTAGAAGCCCATCCCAAACTACGACCCATGGATACCTTCACCAGTGGTATCTTCATCGCTGGGTCCTGCCAAGGACCAAAAGACATTCAAGACTCAGTGGCCCATGCTAGTGGTGCAGCAAGCAGGGCTGCAAATATCCTTTCAAAAGATGAATATGAAACTGAACCCTATGTTTCCATTGTCAACGAGGATCTCTGTTCTGGCTGTGCAACCTGTATCTCTATCTGCCCCTATGATGCTATTGAATTGGAAAAAAGAGAGGATGACATCACGGTTGCAAAGGTCAATGAAACACTTTGCATGGGATGTGGTGCCTGTGTCGTGGCCTGTCCATCAGGAGCCATGCAGCAACGAGGTTTCAATGACAAACAACTTCTTGCCATGATAAAAGCATATGCCACTGAGGAGGCCTGATACATATGACTAAAGAATTTGAACCAAATATAATCGCATTTCTCTGCAACTGGTGTTCCTATGCCGGATCAGATCTAGCCGGAACCAGTAGAATCAAATACCCACCCAATGTCCGATCCATCAGGGTGATGTGTTCCGGACGAGTGGATACATCCTTCATACTCAGCGCGCTTAAAGATGGAGCAGATGGTGTGCTCATTGCCGGCTGCCATCCGGGAGATTGTCATTATCAAAGTGGTAACTACAAAACCAAACGACGAACAATACTTCTGAAAAAACTCATGGATCAACTTGGCATCGATGAAAGACGTGTTCGATTTGAATATGTATCAGCTTCAGAAGGACAAAAATATGCTGATGTGGTCACTGATTTTGTGAAAGAACTCAAAGATCTCGGCCCCCTCAGCCTTAAAGAGGAGGTGAAAGCATGAGTGCAAAAAAACAAGAAAAACCACGGTTTGCCTTTTACTGGGCAGCAAGCTGCGGCGGCTGTGAAATCGCAGTCCTGGACATTGATGAAAAAATCCTAGATGTCGCTGAAAACGCAGAAATCATCTTCTGGCCTGTGGCCCTTGATTTCAAATACAGCGATGTTGAAAACATGGAGGATGACTACATTGATGTCTGCTTCTTCAACGGTGCCATACGTACCGAGGAACAAGAACACCTGGCGAAACTACTGCGGAAAAAATCTAAAGTTCTGGTTGCTTTTGGTGCCTGTGCTACCCATGGAGGAATCCCAGGGCTAGCAAATGTTGCCGATAAAAAAGAAGTCTTTGAAACTGCCTATCTTGATAACCCATCTACAGAAAACAAGGAAAAAGTTGTGCCCAAAACAAAAACCAAGGTAAAAGAAGGAACCCTAACTCTCCCAGAATTCTATGACACCGTGAAAAGTCTAGATCAAACTGTTGATGTTGATTACTATCTTCCAGGGTGTCCACCACCGACCAAACTCATACTCAATGCGGTTACTGCTATCTTTGAAGGAAACGTACCAGAGAAAGGATCAGTACTAGCACCAATGAAATCAGTCTGTGATGAATGCCCTCGTGAACGATCAGAAAAAATGTTAGCAGGTGTCAAACGTGTCTATGAAATAACTGACATTGACCCTGAGAAATGTCTGCTTGAACAAGGAATTGTCTGCATGGGTCCGGCAACCAGAGCTGGCTGTGATGCACGATGTCTTGACGCCAACATGCCCTGCACGGGCTGTGGAGGACCTACACCAAAATCCCTTGATCAAGGAACAAAAATGATCTCAGCACTAGCCTCAATCATCGGAATCGATCATGAAGAACAAATGACTGAAGAAGAAATCAACGCTCTCATCGAAAAAATCAGAGATCCCATTGGTCTCTTCTATAAATACGGACTGCCCAAAGCACTTATTAACCGAAAGGTGAAAAAATGAAAACAATAACTATTGATCCCATCACTCGACTTGAAGGACATGGGAAAATAAACATTTTTTTAAATGACCAAGGCAACGTTGAAAATGCCTACTTACAGATTCCTGAACTGAGAGGTTTTGAACGCTTCTGCCAAGCCAGATGTGCTGAAGACATGCCCCAGATCACTTCACGAATCTGCGGAGTATGTCCCGTTGCACATCATTTTGCTGCTACTAAAGCACTTGATGATGCATTTCATGTAGAACCAACAGAAACTGCAAAAAAACTTCGGGAACTTATGTACTGTGGTTATGTCATCTATGATCACATCCTACATTTCTACTATCTCGGGGGACCAGATTTTGTGGTCGGCCCAGATGCCCCTGCAGCAGAACGAAATATCCTTGGAGTCATCCAAAAAGCAGGACTGGATATTGGAAAAGAAGTCATCAAACACCGAGCATATGGTCAAAAAATCACTGGAATTCTGGGTGGAAAAGCCACTCATCCCGTTTGTGGCCTGCCTGGCGGGGTTTCAAAAGGACTGAACAAAGACGAGGTTGGCGACATCAAAGACATGGTGAATTCTAGTATTGACTTTGCAGAATTCTCCCTCAAACTCTTCAATGATCTGATCCTTGAAAATAAGGACTATGTGAACTTGATCAAAAGTGATCCCTATCAACTTACCACCTACAACATGGGCCTAGTGGATGAAAACAACCAGCTTAACTTCTATGATGGACTCATCCGCATCACTGATCAACAGGCAAAAGAATACCTGAAATTCCCGGCAAAAGACTATCATAAACACATCAGTGAACATGTGGAATCATGGAGCTACATGAAATTTCCCTACATCAAAAAGATTGGATGGAAGGGTCTAACCGACGGCGAAAACAGTGGTATATACCGAGTGGGTCCATTAGGTCGACTCAATGCATCAGATGGCATGGCAACAACCAAAGCAAATAAGGCTTACAATACTATGTTTGAAACATTTGGTGGCAAACCAGTGAACTCAACACTCGCCTTTCACTGGGCCCGGCTCATCGAACTTTTATATGTGACTGAACGAGCAAAGGAACTCATCAACGACCCTAAGATTACCTCAAAAGACATTCGAAACCCGGTTGGCAAACCTGGGGAAGGAATCGGGGTAGTGGAAGCAGCACGTGGAACACTGATTCATCACTACAAGCTCAATGAACACGGCCTAGTCGACAAAGCAAACCTGATTGTAGCAACCACCAACAATGCAGGAGCTATTACTATGTCCGTTCGTGATGCAGCCAAAGGAGTCATTAAAAACGGAAAAGTCGATGATGGCATCCTCAACCAAGTGGAAATGGCATTTCGTGCCTATGATCCCTGTTTTGCCTGTGCAACCCATACCATGCCTGGTGGTATGCCCATGCAGGTCGATATCTATGATGCAAACAAAAAACTTTACAAAACATACAAACAATAATACCACATCCTTCACATGAGAACCATAATCATAGGGATCGGCAATCCCATTCTTGGTGATGACGGCATCGGATTACACATCGTTCAACAGTTGAAAGAAAAGATTACCGGAAAAGATATTGTTTTCGATGAAGCAATGACGGGTGGCATGAATCTTTTAGACACCCTTAAAGGATATGACAAAGCAATCCTTATTGATGCCATATATAATAAAGAATCACCACTTGGATCAGTGAAACGATTCACCATCAACGATTGTCCCACTGTTCACTCCTGCAACCCGCATGATGTCAGCCTCCCTGAAGCAATACAGCTTGCTGAACACCTCGGAGAACAAGAAATTCCCAAGGAAATTATCATCATTGGCATCGTCTTACATGAAACACCCATTGAATTTACTGAAACCATCAGCCCTGCGATTAAAAAAGCAATACCCGAAGCAACAAAACTAGTACTCCAAGAGATCAATGAACACTGATTAATAGGACTAAAATACAATGAACCGGATCCTCTCCCTTGATATCCTCAGAGGTTTTCTCATCCTCTACGTGGTCTTTATCCATGCCGTCCTCCTCATTATTTTTCAGGCAAACTATGATTATATCGACATTCTTCCTGTTTGGCTGATCGCAGTCATGTTTCCCCTGCTTCTCATTGCAATGTGGGGTCCATTGTTTTCCATGATGTCAGCGACCACCAATACGTTTCTTGTCTACAACCAACTGGAAAAAGGATTATGCCTTCGCCCAATTTTCAAACATCGGATGAGTAGCTATGTGCTCATAATCATCGTTCATCTAATCAACATGACCTTTTTCATCCATTTCATCCCCCTTGATGAAGAGATCTATCGCTCTCTTCTTTGCGGAAGTCTTGAAACCGGGCAAATTACCATTCCAAACATTATGATGTTTCTGAACTCCGGAACCCTTCTTCTGATCGGTCTTTCTGGCATACTTATTAATGTAATATTATTTATTCTCTGGAGAAATAATGGATATAAAAACATCAAAAGGACCGCATTAGTATTCATTTCACTTGCACTTATTTTTCTATTTATCAGACCTTTCATTTTTCCCGTGATGGAATCAATCATCGCCCAGCTGGTTCAACAAAACAACCTCCTGCTTGCTATATCTCTTTCCTGGCTGTTCAGAGGACAATTCGGACTTGTACCCATGGCTGCCATACCTTTCTTTGGCGTCATCTTTGGTTTACTATTTGCAATCAAAGCAAATAAAAAACAAATCCTTAAATTCGGATTAATTACATCCATCGGACTGCTGATGTTATCTTTAATCTTTCTTGGACTCTTTGGCATCCCGGATCTCACACTGCCTTACTGGCCGGTAACAATGGTAGCCTTTAACTTGATGTTGATGACACTACTTACCACATTGATGATTATTCGATATGATTACTCGTCACATGAAAAACGACTGAAATATGCCAAACGAACTGTTTTTTTCAGACGATTCAGCATGATCACCCTTTCCATGTTCGTCTTTGAATCAATAATTGCCGTGCTTTGGGCACGACTGTTTACGTTTCTCTTTGCCAATCCTTTCCCCTTTAATGTGGTTGCAGATCTGCTGTTTCTCTTCTGTGTTCTCACTACCTGGTATATTATCGCTCGAGTTTGGGAGAAAATCAATTTTAAATATAGTGTTGAATGGTTCATGGTTCAAATCATTGCCCGAATCCGAGGAAGATCCTCTCAAAAACTCAATGTTGATCATGTACTCTATCATCCACTTTCAATAGAAAACAAAGAAAAATAAAAAAAAGATGGTTGTATTGACACCCTACATTCTAAAGATACCCGGTTTCCAATCAGGTATGGGCGCATTTAATGCTGCTGAAATCCCAAGACCAAGTACCATCCGGGTATCAGCGGGATCAATGACTCCATCATCCCAAATCCGAGCTGTGCTATAATATGGACTTCCCTCTTGTTCATATTTCTCCATAATGGGCTCAGTGATGTTTTTTTCCTCCTTTTTGGTAAGCTCCTTTCCCTTCCGCCACATCTGATCACGTTTCACCGTGAGTAGTACATTTGCCGCTTGCTGACCGCCCATCACAGATATCCGTGAATTTGGCCACATCCACAACTGACGTGGTTCATAGGCCCGACCACACATACCGTAATTACCCGCTCCAAACGATCCGCCAATAAGCACGGTAAACTTAGGAACGTTGGCAGTGGCTACGGCATTGACCATTTTTGCTCCATCCTTTGCAATACCTCCTGATTCATATTTTCTGCCTACCATGAATCCGGTAATATTTTGTAAAAAGACGAGAGGAATCTTTCGTTGACAACACATCTCAATGAAATGAGACCCTTTCAATGCTGACTCAGAAAAGAGCACCCCATTGTTGGCAAGAATGCCTACGGGATAGCCCATGATTCGAGCAAACCCGCAGACAATTGTTGGTCCATATAATGCCTTGAATTCATGGAATTTTGATCCATCAACGATACGAGCGATGATCTCCCGAACCTCAAAAGGTTTCCGTGGATCCTTTGAAATAATGCCATAGATTTCCTTAATGTCATAGGCAGGTTCCTCAGGTTTACGTATATCAAGATGAGTTTTAGCTGGTCGATTCAGATTCTCAACGATATTTCTCACCATATGAATTGCTTCCATATCATCATGAGCATAATGATCAGATACTCCACTTTCCTTACAATGTACATCCGCTCCACCTAAATCCTCTGCGGATACTTCTTCACCAGTGGCAGCTTTAACTAGTGGTGGACCACCAAGGAATATAGTACCCGTTCCCTTAACAATGATACTTTCATCGCTCATTGCAGGAACATACGCTCCACCAGCTGTACACGATCCCATGACTGATGAGATCTGAGGAATGTTCTTTGAACTCATCATGGCTTGATTAAAGAAAATCCGACCGAAATGCTCCCGATCCGGAAACACCTCATCCTGCATAGGAAGAAACGCTCCACCAGAGTCAACAAGATAAATACAGGGAAGATTATTCTCTATTGCAATATCTTGAGCCCGTAAGTGTTTCTTCACGGTCATCGGATAATAGGTGCCACCAGTCACCGTTGCATCATTGGCAACAATGACGACCTCCCGACCATGAATGATGCCGATACCAGTTACAATACCTGCACAGGGTGCCTTATCTCGATACATTCCATAGGCAGCAAGTGGGTTAAACTCCATAAATGGAGTATCCGGATCAAGCAGGGTATCAATGCGTTCACGAGCAAGCATCTTATTCCTACTTTTATGAAGCTTGATCTTTTCCTCTCCACCACCCATCTGTGCTTTTGCGATATTATCTTTTAAGTTCTTTACCAGTTTCTCATAGTGTGTGTAATTATCTTTATACTGCTTACTACTTGTATCGATGGTACTTTCAATCACATCCATAGTTTTCTTCCAACCTTTATTTCTTTTCAATCTCAATAGTGGTCTGACCAATTTCTACCTGTTCGTTTTCCTTGAAATGAATCTTTTTAATTCTCCCTTTATAAGGTGCTCGAATCAAATATTCCATCTTCATCGCTTCAATTACCATTAACACTTCGCCTTTCTTCACCGTATCATCCGTTTTTACCTTCACATTCACGATCTTTCCAGAAATCGGTGAATCAAGATCGCTTTCATCACTTTCCTTTTTGCTTTTTTTCTTCCGCCCGGTCAGTTCAACTGGTTTCACTTTGAAAACATTACCATCGATGAACACATATTTCTCCTGATCGCCCTCGGTGACAATGGCTTTAATCAAACGGTCACCAACCTGGATCTTCAAATGACCTGGTTTAATCTCCTCAGGACTCACTTTGTATTCAGTATTATCATAAGTAACGAAATACGTATCCTGCCGACGTTCAATAGTAACACTATATACGTTGTTTTTATGTTCGTAGTTAATAAACATGGTTTTATGCCTCCCCGCTCACACGCCATCTTCCCACATGTTTCCATGGGGAATGAGGATCAGCTTCCTTATATCGAACGATCTCTTCTTTCTTGGAATGCATGGAATCATACACCGCAAGGGCAATGATAGCATCCACTGGAAGACCATCTTTTGCAACCGTCCATTCCTTGAAATAATTATCAATGAAATGCGTAGTGGTGTTTCCCTTCTGAAACTGCTCATGTTCGATGACTTTTTTCAAAAACGAAATATTGGATGTAATTCCTAGAATGGCATAATGAGACAGCGCCCAAATCATCTTATTCATAGCTTCGCTTCTGTTCTCAGCATACACAATCAACTTAGAAAGCATGGGATCATAATAGGCAGAGACCTCAATGTTAGATATCACTCCTGAATCAACACGAATATTTGGTCCCGTGGGTTCCTCAACCTTCTTCAAAAGTCCAACACTAGGTAAAAACCCGTTTTCTGCATCCTCAGCATAAATACGACATTCAATAGCATGGCCGCGCTGCAATACATCCTCTTGAATTAAGGTCAATGGTTCATTGTTTGCGATACGTAGCTGCCATTTCACTAGATCAACACCTGTTGTAAGTTCTGTGATGGGATGTTCTACCTGCAACCGTGTGTTCATCTCCATGAAATAAAAATTTAGATCCTTGTCAATCATGAACTCAACAGTTCCTGCATTGGTATAGCCCACTGCTTCTGCTGCACGAACTGCAGCGTCACCCATTTTCTGTCTGAGCTCATCGGTCATCACCGGTGAAGGTGATTCCTCGATGATTTTTTGATGCCTGCGTTGAATGGAGCACTCGCGTTCAAATAAATGAATGGTATTGCCCTGTTCATCAGCAAGTATCTGAAACTCAATATGACGAGGTTTATCAAGATATTTTTCTAAAAAAACGGTGTCATCACCAAAAGAAGATTTTGATTCTCGTTTTGCCCCTTCAATTGCCTCCAGCAGATCATTTTCACTTTTCACAATCCGCATTCCTTTACCACCACCACCAGCAGCAGCTTTCACCAACAAAGGAAATCCGATCTTTTTCCCTTCCTCAACGAGTGCTTCATTGTCCTGTTTTGAACCATGATATCCGGGGATAACGGGCACCTTTGCTTTCTGCATGGTTTTCTTCGCAGCAATCTTATCGCCCATCAAACTGATCACTTTAGGGGAGGGACCAATGAATTTGATGCCTGCTTTGTTACAGGTCTCCGCAAAATCAGGATTCTCTGCTAAAAACCCATACCCCGGATGAATAGCTTCGGCATCTCTTTCCTTAGCGATTTTAATGATCTTTGGGATATTCAAATAACTCTCAACGGGTGTCGGATCACCAAGACATACGGTTTCATCAGCAAGCAAGACATGCGGTGCCTCCCTATCCACATCAGAATAAATGGCAATGGTTTGCACACCGAGCTCCTGACAGGCCTTAATTATCCGAACAGCGATCTCTCCACGATTAGCAATAAGAATTTTTTTAAACACAATTATTCACTCCACTTTGATTTTCTTTTCTCAAGAAAAGCATTGATTCCTTCTTGGCCTTCTGTTGAAACTCGTAATTCAGCTATTTTTTCAACGGTATGGGTTTTATATTCCTCAATAGATAGTGCTTCATAGCTATCAATGAGATCCTTTATTTCAATAATGGCCTTTGGTCCAGACGATCGTAGAATGGAACAATATTTTTGCACCGTTTCATCTATTTCATCAACAGATGCAACTATATCAATTAATCCAAACCGTTGAGCATCAGTACTAGTGAATCGTTCACCTGTGATAAACAACCTTCTCATGTGTGCAATTCCCGTGATTCGACGTGCGATAAAGGTGGAAATAACTGAGGGAATAATACCTAATTTTGCTTCACTGAACGCGAATTTACAGTCTGTAACAGCTATTGTAAGATCACAAACTGCAAATAACCCAAGTCCACCACCAAACGCATGCCCATTGACCTTTGCAATCACTGGTTTTGGACAATGATAGATGAGATCATACAGATTAAGGAGAAGATTGCTATCCTTGATGTTTTCCTCTTTTGAAAAATCAACCATGCTCCTCATCCAGTTCAAATCAGCACCAGCACAGAATGATTTTCCTTTACCCGTAAGAACAATGATTCGAACCTTTTCATCATTATTTAATTTCTTAAAACAATGAATCAATTCCTTCATCAAAGGTTCATTCATTGCGTTATGAACATCTGGTCGATTTAAAAAAATAGTAACGATATCGTCCTTTCTGTCTAACTTAATTGTTTCATATGCCATGAGGCTTCCCCGGAACTTCCCTTTTGATAATCACAAACTTAGACCTAATCGATGAACGTGAAATACATAAATTTTTCTGAAGTTTCAATCGACGATAATCGATATTTACTATTTTCCAATGAATTTTGGTTTCCGTTTTTCAACAAATGCCGCAACGCCTTCAGCAAAATCTTCAGTTCCTGCAGTAAATGCAGCAGTAAGGCTCTCCAGTTCAAGATGTTGATTCATCGAGTTGTCTAGACTCTTATTGATCAGCATCTTTGCTTTGCCAACTGCAATGGATGAAAGCCTCCTGAAGGTTTCAATGTATATTTTGATTTCATTATCTAATTCTACTGTTTCAACAACCTTGTTTACTATTCCCTGTTGTTTTGCTTCTTCAGCTGAAAACACCTTTGATGTAAGAATATATTCACAGGCCTTGTGATACCCAATAAGTTTTGTCAGTAATTGTGTTCCACAACCAGGAGCAAGACCAATGCCAATGAAAGCAGTGCCAAACTTTGCGTTTTTATCAGCAATGATGATATCACAAGCAAGCATCAATGAAAAACCAGCACCAAACGCAGCACCGTTTACTGCTGCAATGACTGGTTTTTCCATGGATCTCATGGTTAACACACAGCGATGAATAGATTTGGTAAGATTTCTGAGAAACTGGGTTTTATTGGTTGCTTTGTGCATTTCTTTTACATCTCCACCTGCACAAAATCCCTTTCCGATTCCTTTCATGACTACCATTTTTATTTTTTTATCGGTGGAAACAATCTGTAGAACATCATAGAGTTCTTTACCCAGTTTCATATCAAATGAATTAAGCCTATCTGGTCTATTCAGTGTTATTGTGGCACATTCATCGGTAATTTCTAAAGAAACGGTTTCATAGGTCATTGTAATCCTTTTTCATAATGATTTTTTTTATATAAACTCATTGTGTCATTTAGCAGTTCACGTCGACAATAACAGAATTGTTTACCAAAAACTATTTATACCATTTCTGTATTCAATGTTAAAATGAAATCATTACAATTTAGTAATGATTACTTGTGATGGTGAATCATCTGGAACAATATGTCGAACTATTAAAAAAACACGATCTCAAAATAACCCCACAACGATTGAGTATTCTAACATATCTCAGTTCACATCATAACCATCCCACCGCAGAAGAAATCTATGAGACATTAAAGAAAAAGAACCCATCACTTTCAAAAACAACCATCTACAACAATTTAGAAACACTTACCAAAGCAGGAATACTCTATAAACTCACCATCTGCCCAACTGAGCATCGCTATGATATCAATACTGATATGCATCATCATTTTATCTGTAAGAACTGTGGAACTATCTATGATATCAACTTTCAATGCCCCAATATCGAACAAATTCAAAAAAGAGTAACCGACCAAGGACATCACATCGATGAAGTGCATGGATATTTCAAAGGAATATGTAAAGAGTGTAGAAAAGAGTAGGGGGAAATCAAAACGGACATAACTACACTTCAAAAAATATCATACGGCCTCTATATTATCTGTTCAAAATATCATGGTAAGTCAAATGGACAAATTGCCAATGCCATAATGCAAGTCAGTGCTAATCCACCGACCATTGCGGCAAGTATCAATAAAGAAAACTACACCCATGAACTCATCACCAAAAGCAACAAATTCACAATTTCCATCCTGAACAAGGATGCACCGATGAGCCTGATTGGCACCTTTGGATTCAAATGTGGCAGAACCATTGATAAAATGGCCAATGTCACCTGTATCCAACAAGATGAAGCAATCCCTATTGTCACCGATTATGCCATTGCCTACATCGAAGCAAGCTTAATAAATAAGGTCGATGTTAGCACCCACACCGTATTTATCGGGGAGGTAAAAAACGCGGAACTGCTCGCCGAAGCAGAACCAATGACCTATGACTATTATCATACGGTGAAGGGTGGATTATCACCAAAAAATGCTCCTACTTATGTAGGATCAGAACCAAAAAAAGAAATACAACACGGAGGAAGTAACATGGATAAATATGTATGTACCGTCTGCGGCTATATTTACGACCCAGAACAAGGAGACCCAGATAATGATGTAAAACCGGGGACACCATTTGATCAAGTACCCGATGATTGGGTCTGTCCGGTCTGTGGTGCAGGAAAAGAAGCCTTTGAAAAACAATAATAAAGGATGGCAAAAAAACGATGAAAGCAGTTGAAATCAAATCAGATGTTTACTGGGTAGGGGGAATCGATTGGAACCTGCGAAACTTCCATGGATACATCACCCCTCGCGGGTCAACCTACAATGCCTATCTTATCAAAGATAAAAAAATCACACTGATCGATACCGTAAAGCATTATCTTTATGATGAAATGATAGAGAGAATATCATCTATAGTCGATCCTGATACCATCGACGTAATCGTTTCAAATCATGTGGAAATGGACCATTCCGGAAGTCTGCCAAAGATCCTTGATGTCGTCCCCGATGCTATGGTTGTTACCTCGACCATGGGAAAAAAGGGGTTGACCAAACATTACCAAAATGACTGGAAATTCCATGTAGTTAATGGAGGAGATTCATTTTCTATCGGAAAACGAACCCTTGATTTTGTGCCCATCCCTATGGTGCATTGGCCAGATTCCATGGTGACCTACAGTAAGAACGATAAAATTCTGTTTCCCAATGATGCATTCGGTCAACACATTGCCAGTACTGAACGGTTCGATCATCAACTGGACTGGGGGATTCTGCATGAAGAAGCAGCAAAATACTATGCAAACATCGTCCTACCCTACGGCGGACAAGTGCAAAAAGCATTGAACAGTCTCAAAGACCTTGAAATTGAAACTATTGCTCCCAGCCATGGCATCATCTGGCAACAGCACATCAAAGATATCATGACTTCTTATAACCGTTGGAGTCAAAATGAGACGAAACCCTCTGCCGTGATTGTCTATGATACCATGTGGGGATCAACCCAACAACTCGCACATCATTTGCGCTCTGGAATGGAGGAAGAAGGAATAACTGTCCGATTCCATAATGTTCAACACACACCATATTCACAAATTATCACAGATATCCTTGAAGCCAAGATCATCTGTATTGGATCACCAACATTGAACAATAACATGCTTCCTACTATTGGTGGATTTCTCACCTATCTAAAAGGTCTTCGACCAAAGAACCGAACTGGATTTATTTTTGGATCATATGGTTGGGGCGGTCAAGCAGTAGGTTTGATGGAACAGATGCTTGACGGATTATCCTGGGATTTTCCAGAGAACAGTATTAACATAAATTACATTCCAAATGAAAATGATTTGGAGAAAATTAAAAATATAGGAAAGAATCTAGCAAAAAAAGTTCGAAATAAGAAAAAATGAAAATAAAGGAGGAAATAAGAAATGGAAGAAGAAATGAAAATGCCACTCATTGGAGATAAATTTCCAGAAATGAAAGTTCAAACAACAGAAGGCAAAATGAAATTACCCGATGATTTCAAAGGAAAATGGTTCATTTTATTTAGTCATCCCGCAGATTTCACACCCGTTTGCACCACAGAGTTCTACGCTTTTCAAAAACGCTATCCCGAATTCAAAAAAATGAACACTGAACTCATTGGACTCAGTGTTGATCAAGTATTCAGCCATATCAAATGGGAAGAATGGATAAAGGACCATCTTGAGCAGACCATTGAATTTCCCATCATCGCCGATACTGGAGGTGTAGCAAATAAACTTGGTCTAATTCATCCAAATAAAGGCACAAATACTGTTCGAGCGGTCTTTATTATCGATCCAAAAGGAATCATCAGAGCAATTCTTTATTACCCACAAGAACTTGGGCGAAATATGGATGAATTCCTACGAATGATTAAAGGATTTCAAACCGCTGAAAAAGAAAAAGCAGCAATTCCTGCGAACTGGCCAAACAATGAACTCATCCAAGATCGTGTGATCATCCCACCAGCATCAGATACTAAAACCGCAGAAAAACGTAAAACAGAATACGAATGCTACGACTGGTGGTTCTGTCATAAATCACTAGGACAAGAAAAGAAAAAATAAGAAAAATGAATACAAAAAGGTGAAAAGAACACATGTTAAACAAAGCAATGGAAAAAGCAATCAATAAACAAATCAACGCCGAACTCTGGTCAGCATATCTTTATCTTTCCATGGCATCATATTTCGAATCAATCAACCTCAATGGATTTGCCAACTGGATGCAAGCACAAGCACAAGAAGAGGTCAACCATGCCATGCGATTCTACAACCATGTTAACGAGCGAGGTGGAAGAGTTAAAC
>CAZQMI010000041.1:0-2435 GCA_964594475.1 uncultured Thermoplasmatales archaeon | reverse complement strand
GAAGTTCCCAGCAACTGGGATTCACCACTAGAAGTCTTTGAAGAAACTTATAAACATGAACAAAAAGTTACTGGTTTAATCGAAGACCTTGTGGATTTAGCCGAGAAAGAAAAAGACAGAGCAAGCATGAACATGCTGCAATGGTTCATCGATGAACAAGTGGAAGAAGAAGCAAGTGCAGATGAACTCGTACAACAACTCAAACTTATTGGAGAGAGCGGCAATGGCATCTTCATGCTAGACCGAGAACTCGGACAACGCAAGTATACTGGTGATATCACCGCAAAACAGCCGGAAAATGGAGCATAAAAATCCGAAAAAAGGATGAATACTAATGATCGGATCAATCGATAATGAAATGTTAGAAACGCTGATAGAAACCATGCCTCTCCAAATTTCTGTTCTGGGCAAGGACGATAAGGTCCTTGGCTGGAATAAACATGAAACCAGAGTGTTCAAACGACCCGAATCCGTGATGGGAAAGGACGTGCGCAACTGCCATCCAAAAAAAAGCCTGGACAAAGTCGAACAAATCATCGATGAGATGAAACAAGGAAAGCGAGAAACCGCCCGGTTCTGGATTGATATGAACCTTGAGGATGAAAAAACCCACAAAATCCTCATTGAATACTATGCTCTACGAAATAAAAATGGAAACTATCTCGGCTGCCTGGAATCAAGCCAGGATATCACCGATATCCAAACACTCACTGGTGAAAACAGATTACTTGATTAGAAAAGGAGACAAACCAATATGGATCTTACATCATACACCCTTGAAGACCTACTTCTTGCAGCAATTAAAAGCGAAGAAGAAAGCAATGAAGTCTACACCCAGCTTGCAGATCATGTCAAAAATGGATTGATGAAGGACAAATTCCACTTTCTTGCTCAAGAAGAACAAAAACACAAACAATATATCATGGATTTATATAAATCAGAATATCCTGATAAAACCGTTCAATTACCTGAACAAAGCCCTGTTCCTCTACCTGGAGTAAGCGTTCCAAAGGATGAAAATATCTCAATCAGCAAGGTACTCGAACGAGCCATGCAGGCAGAACAAGCCGCTCATGATTTCTATTTAAGTCTTTCAGAACGATATAAGGATCAAACCATAAAAAACATGCTGCATTATTTTGCTGATATGGAAACCGGGCATTACAAAATGATTCAACAAGAAAAAGAAAGCATGGAATGGTTCGAACAATCAGATGTCTACTGGCCTATGATCCATGCAGGACCCTAAAATAAAAAATGTTGAGGTGAACAAAAACACATGCCAGAATTAAAAGGATCAAAAACAGAACAAAACCTACTCAAAGCATTCGCCGGCGAAAGCCAGGCACGCAATCGATACACCTATTTTGCCAAACAGGCAAAAAAAGAAGGATATGAACAAATCGCAGGAATCTTTGAAGAAACCGCAGAAAACGAAAAAGAACATGCCAAAGTGTTCTTCAAACACCTGCAAGGAGGCATGGTGGAAATCACTGCAGAATATCCTGCAGGATCCATTGGAACCACCGAAGAAAACCTGCTTGCTGCTGCAGAAGGAGAAAAACTAGAATGGGGAACATTGTATCCTGATTTCGGTCAAATCGCTGAAGATGAAGGGTTCCCCGAAATCGCTCATAGCTTCCGAAACATCGCAAAAGTAGAAGCCCAACATGAAAAACGCTATCGAACACTGCATGCAAATGTGAAAGAAAAAAAGGTATTCAAACGTAAAAAATCTATGAAATGGAAATGTCGCAACTGTGGATTCATCTATGAAGGAGCAGAACCACCACAAGTCTGTCCCGCCTGTCAACATCCACAAAGTTATTATGAAATCCTAGCAGAGAATTATTAAAAAAAATTGGGGAATGAAACATGACAAAAATTAGGGAGATTTATAAATGCAACGTGTGTGGAAACATCGTTGAAGTGCTTCACATCGGTGTCGGAGAACTTGTATGCTGTGGCGAACCCATGCAGAAGCAAGAAGAAAAAACAGAGGATGCATCAACTGAAAAACATGTACCCTACATCGAAAAAACCGATGATGGAATCCTGGTTAAAATCGGACAGAACCAAGATCATCCAATGGAAGAAAAACACTACATCGAATGGATCCAACTCATCGCCGATGGAAAAACCTACAGACATTTACTCACACCTGGTGATAAACCACAAGCACTTTTCTGCATCAAAGCAGACAATGTGCAAGCAAGAGAATACTGCAACGTGCATGGTCTCTGGCAGAATGAAAAATGATCATTCTCCCCTCATTTTTTTTTATTTAGCGGGGGATACATAATCTATGACTGAATCACACCAGGACATCTCACTGGTCATCGCAGGTGAAGCAGGACAAGGAATCCAAACCATTGGCTCACTCTTAATGGATGTATTACATCACAGCAATTATCATGTATTTTCCACCAAGGAAT
>CAZQMI010000040.1:0-19340 GCA_964594475.1 uncultured Thermoplasmatales archaeon | reverse complement strand
GAGTTCTTTACTGAGGTCTTCTTTTGAGAGTTTTGTTTTCTCCATAATCGTTTCAATTGATACTGCTTGATTCTTTAGCAGATTAAGAATTTCATCACAGTGTGTTTCATTTGTTAGCAGTTCTTCTTGAACCCCGACATATGCATCTGGTTTATCGGTGAATAAATCGATGTTATACATGGTTTGGTTAATGTCTGCCTTTGTTTTTTGCCAGGGATCGTCTGAACCAAAAAAGGTGTTTTCAATTGATTCTATTGAATGCTGTAGTGTTACTGATGTTTCTTTGAAGATTCCTTTGGAATATGGGTTTTTTATTTCACCATTTTCTGTACATAGGTTAACTGATGCTGATTTTTTTTTCTTTGATATAGTACCAAACAATTGCATGTTTCTTAGAAGATAGAGTATTGCTAAAAATCCAAAAAATAAGACGATGCTATACCAGATCCATAATGGTATCTCTATCTTTGAATTTGAATGATTAGAAGTTTTGGTTTTTTGTATGCTAAAATGAATGGTGTCTGTTCTCGTTAATGAGCTATTTGCTAGATGAAGCTCTACTGAATAATTACCATTCTCAAGTGTTGTATAAATATAAATGGTAAATGTTTTGTTATCCGTTGTACCTATTAGAAGTGTTGTTCCATTTAATGTTGCAGATATTCTCGGAACGGTTTGATCATAGGTAATGTTAAGCGTTGGTGTAGCAGTAGCAAACTGGGTATTATTGGATGAATTGATGATTTCTGGAAGAGTTAACAATGGCTCATTTTCTTCTTCGATGATGGACCCTGCCATGGTGAAAAGGGTAAGATGAGAAATGTTTGCTTGCACAAAACCACTGTAACCATCTGTATTTAGGGTATTAGTGATGCAGTTTGATACTTGTATCCATGCTTCACTGGTTTCATTCCAATAAAAAAGCATTAATGATGATTCATCAATGTTTTCACTGATATCATCTTCAGTATAATACACCGTGAAATTTATCCATTCTAGAAGTGTCTTGTTTTCAAGGGTGATTTCTAAATATGTTTCAAGGTTCTCATAATCTGAAATGTTTTCTTCCACTGTGTAAGGGCATTCTGAAAATGTGGTGACAGTGAGATTTGTTGCATTGAGTGTTTTAATAATTATCTCTGAGTTTACTTCATCCTTGAGATCATATGTTGCTGATGTTGAGTTTGGTATTGACTTAGTTGTTGTACTTTTTAGGATTAAACGTTTTGTTATGCTTGAACTGTTTCCATCGTTGTCAGTGATGGTGAGTGTGACATCGTAACTGGTTAGACTTGAATAAGAATGAGTTGTGTTCTGAGAGTAATTCATTGAATTATCATCAAAATCCCAGGTCCAGTTAACAATGATGCCATCTTGATCAAGGGAGGTGTCATTAAACCAGATTTGTTCTCCGATTTCAGGGCAGTTTGGTTCAAAAGTGAAATCTGCTGTTGGATCAACATTTAAAATAGTGATGTTAACATGAAATTCATCTGTATCTCCATCGTCATCGGTGACATTTAAGGTGACTGTATAGGTGCCATTATCGGCATATTGATGACTAGTCAAGTTCATGGAGTAATTAATGGTTCCATCTCCAAACGTCCATGTGCAATTGGTGATGTGTCCATCTGGGTCAAAAGATGTGTTTGTAAATGTAATAGGTTGAATAGTTTGTAAATCGGTAGCATTTTGTGGATTCCAGCTAAAATTTGCTGTTGGTGGGGTGTTTGCCACCGTTATTGATTTATTTGTTTGGTTGCTTGCCCCGTGATTATCGATCACCATCAATGTAACATTGTATGTTCCATCGTCATCATATGAATGTGTAGGGGTTTGACCAGTTGAATATGATCCATCGCCAAATGACCAATTATAGGTTGTTATTGATCCATCATCTGTTGAAGTGTCCGTAAAGGTGATTGTATCTATTGTGCTTGGTGAATTGGTAGAACAGGTGAAATTTACAGATGGTTTATGGGTGACCACTATCGTTGTACTGATATTTGTATACTCTCCGTCGTCATCCGTTGCGTTTATAGTGATGGTGAACGATCCAGACTCGTTATAGAGGTGAGTGGTATTTTTAGTATGGTTTTTTGTACCGTCTCCAAATGTCCAAGTGTAGGTAGTAATCTCTCCGTCCTCATCTGTTGCATCTAGGTTAAAAAATATGGTTTCGTTAACAATACCGATTGTTGGTGAAATGTTAATTGATATATTTGGAGCGACATTTGTAACTAAGATGGTTTGAGAGGTGTGATTCCATTGACCATATTGATTTGTCACATGGAGTGTTACGTTGTATGTCCCATTATTGGCGTATGAATAGGTTAGGTTCTCTTCATAACTTGTGTTTCCGTCACCAAAATCCCATGAATAATTTAGATGTTGATTATGGTCATGATTTGGATCTGTGCAGTGAGAGGTGAACGTAATGGTGTTGTCAGTGCTTGGTGAATTGGGTTCAAATGTAAAATTGACCATTGGAATAAAGAAACCAAGTGGTTTTTCATCGGCATTTATGCCTCCATGTATGGTGTGAACGGTCTCGCCAATGTCGTCATTGTTTGAATCTGTTCCATTGTAGTCATCCCAGTAATTTCCATGAGTAGTTGTATTCCAGGTGTTTGTTGCATTGTCAAAGGCATGATATGTTGTGCTGTTCAGAAAGGTGTTGTTATATATGGTATTATCTTGGGAAAATGTAATATTAATTGATATTGAATTGTTATTATATGTATTATTATAAATAATATTATTATGGGATCTATTGGTTAGATTAACTGCAGTATTACTCGTTTGATTAATAGAATTATTTGAAATGGTTGACATTGATATATTATTAAAATAAATGCCCGATGATGAACAATTGGTAATTGAGGAATTGGAAACAGTTATCTGCATTGCGTTGCAGGAATAAATACCATGATTCGAACAATTCAATAAGATCACATGATCAATGGTTATATTTTCTAAAGTATTATTTTGATTATGTATGTTTATCGCCGTTGAACAGTTAAATAAACTAATATTTTTAATGGTAACATTATTAGTAGTGATATTGAATCCAAATCCTGATCCATTTATTTCAATGGACGCCTCATTTTTTCCTTGAAGCGTAATTGATTTATCGATGATAATAAAATCAGTTAGAGTTATGCTAGTGTTTATTTGTATGGTATCCCCATCAGCGGATCCATTGATTTTATCTTGTAAAGAACCTGAGGATTCCACGTAACCTGTAGTTGCCTTAATTGGTATAATATGAAGCAGGGGGCTAAAGCTCATTGTCATTAAGAAGGTGACAATCAGAAGTATTTTTGTTTTCTTCCATGCTTCGTTTCCCATCATTTCCCATTCGCCTTCGATACCAATTATACCATGTTACGTTTTGTCGTGTTAGTTTCTGACACTCATGGTATTTAAAAGACGACTGCGATATTGTCAAAAGGAAATTTTCACGTTTTTTGATCTGTTAATTTGTCAATTTGTCATCAGTTCAAAGTGACCGCTCTTCCAGTAACACTTTATTAAGTGTTGTTTGAGAACATGTAACATGACTATGAGGGTCAATAAAACTGACAATCATGGGAATCGAAGGAACTGGAAGGTGAAGAGAAGAAATGAAAAATAAGAAAACCATTGCAAGCTTGCTAATCATTGTTTTTTTAGTTTCTGGCTTAGCATTTCCTACATTTAAACCTATTATCTATATTCAAGCCAATGCAGACGAGATTGTTGGAGGTGTAGGACCAAATGCATGGCATAATAATTCAACTTTATCTGTGCAAATTATTCATTATAATCCTCGAGTTAACTGGTATGATTTCCAATATTATGACAATAATACTGGTACATGGATTTCAAAAATGAATGATATGATTAATGTGGACAATGAATCAAAATACCGATTCATCATAAATATCAGCAGTGACCAAGGATGGGAGGACATCCAATATATTAACATTTCCGCATGGTATGATCATGGCGATGAAACGACCGGATATAATGATACAAATGGAGGGAATCTCAACCTACAAATTTTACATCACAATCTCTCAAATGGAACAGATGTATCAACATATATGGCATGGCCACGGAATCGTAGTGAAGTAACTTTTCTGGGTTATACTGAACGAACTGTAGTGGATAAATCTGTGTTTGAAAATCTTACAGAAAGCAGAAACATGACGTTTTCATTCAAACCTAATTGTCAATTCCGCTATGCTCCAGGAAATGCAACATGGAATGCAACGGACACTAAAATAGGGAATTCTTCATATTATGGCTTATATAATAATTATTCATGGAATTTCAATATTACCATAACTGATGCAGGATATGATATGATGGGAAATATAACACGGAATCCTTCAGAATCATTTATTGCAAATGAATTTGGAGTTGAGGCATATACTGAGATAATAACCACGGCTAATCCTGAATTATGGGGTGCACCCGGATTAGATACTTATCCAAGTGAAAACATTACAATTATAACTAAAACGAATGCGAATAATTTTCTCAGAGTGAATATATCAGATCTGGAACATGAAGATAATAGTTCGATTGTAATCGAAAATAATAATGTTTCAGTTACCGGAGGTAACATCTCATCTTATCACAATCTATCAGGTTATGCATACATCTGGGGGAGCGATACACCAACCTATAGATCGGCTCCTTCAGAAGGTATAAGAAATGAAACGATCATTAGATACAAATGTTCAATAGCATTAGGAAAAATAACAGGCCGTTATTCAAATAATCTTCATTATCACTTGAAAATCGAGGAATCACCATAATTCCTTTTTTGTTCATATTTTTCTTTTCTAGATTTTAGATTTTTATTTTGTAAATGGTGAAAAATAGAAAGATTTTAATAACCAGCTTTCTTTTTGGATAATTGGATGGGTACGATAATTCAACTTTTTGCTATAAACATAAAGAGGTGATGGGATTCAACAAAAAACACGATATTTAATAAACAGTTGTATTTTTATATCCTTTTTACTCTTAAGCACTCCCTTATCAATAGCAGATGATGCAAGTATCACGATCAACATTATTGATCAGCCTGCTCAATTTCATGATGATAAACCAGTTATTGTCGCTGGTTTATGGCATAGCATAACTTGTACTGATTTACCGAATTTCAATGATTGCGTAACACTAAAGGTATACAAGGGATCAACTGTTCCATCCGTAAAGAACAGTACGAATTATTACCAATGGGAATACAATCCTTCATCCTCAACACCATGGCAAAAAACTACCACATATGGAAACGAAACGATCAATCCCTCTCATAGTCATGCATCTTCGAATATGGTAACCTTTTGTATTGGGATTCCTGATATGCTACCAGGCATCATTTCATATAATGAAGAATGGACATTAGAAATTTTATGTGATGAAACAGTTGTGTACCTAGATTCCTTTTATTTGGAGAAACCAACGCGAGGATTTGCAAAAATACATGGCGATTTCATCTCGTTTTTAGTTGATCCCTTTACAGACATGCAAGCTGAGGCAAGTGATTACATTACTTTAAAAAACACAGGCAATATCCCATTAAATATTACCGTAAAATACAATCAATTGGATGATTTGCTAACATATACTGATACGAGTACACAAATACCAGCGAATGGTAAACAAAATTATCGATTAATTCTTAATTCAATGGAATGGAAACCTCAACGGATACAACAAAAAGGAACTGCTACAGCAAGTGTTTCCAGTTATTATCTATTAGACCAAGAAGTCTCCGGAACAGCGATTTCATTACAAACAGCATTGGTAATTGATGTGCCTACCATTAATATTTTCGTTGGCCATAATAATTATGAGCTCACGACACTTGATTCAAATACTGGTTTTTCTTTTCAATATCAAAGACAAATATCAATGTATGAAGGAGAAACAAAAACGATTCATGCCTATTTATCCGGAGAAGGAACGGCAACAATATCAATTGATACAAACGATAATATTTCAATGATTCAACTCACTAGAAATAATCAACAAACAGAGATTCCTTTTACTGTTATTTCAACAGACTCGGAGGAACAAATAATAAGTCTAAAAATTAAAGCGTTAAGCGAAAATAGTGATGGAACAATAACTTACACCGTTGAAACAGAGGATGACATCCAAACATTTACAACTAATATTAATGTTGGTCCTCCAGCAACAGCCCAACAACCCACTCCAATTGGCACAACATCAGCGGTAACCCTTGTAGTTCTATTAGCATTGATCCTGGTCGCAGGATACATGCTTTATAATCATTTAGTTCACAGCCGGAGTGAACGACGATGAAACAATATCAAAAAACCGTTCTTTATGTAAGCCTTCTGATATTCTTCGTTGTGGGTTCCACAATCACAGTTCCTGCAGGAAATGACGGTAGTGCTGGAGTTGGTGTGGTCAATGTTCCACCAAATTATGCAGACATCAAAATCTTACAAAGAGATAACACATTACGAGTTTATCTTACACTCTCTGATTATAACTCTTGGATGGATATTCAGAATGTACGATTAAACTTAGAAGAGAACGGTGTTGTCCTCCACACATTTTTATTTCAACAATATTCTAATCCAGAAACATTTGAAAAAATTAATAGCTTTACAGAACTATCAAACGATTCATTATTGGTCAAAGATGCTTGTTATGTATCTCATTCGTTAAACAGTAAAACCATCGCTGATCGCTGTCAATTAGAACTACGATTTGTATTTAAAACAACGTATTTCTCACAGCTTCATGTGATTTCTTCAGATCGGGCAGGTGATTCCACCGAAACCTTCATCGAATATAAAGGAAGCGATATGAACAGAGATGCTAACATACTGTTAATTCCTTGGATTGATGGAACCATTAAAGTTGAATTACCGGCATATGTACTTGAAATTTCACTTCTTTTCATGGCTATTATTGCAACTGTTTTGATTGGAAAGAAAACTCCTTTTGTTAGCCAATTTCAACAGGTGTTCTATGAAACAAAATAACCATTATATTTGGTATTTACCACTCTATTTTTACTTGTTCTTCAGTTGTTATGCTATCCTGAAATTCATCTTTATTTTCTTTTTTATGACTGCATATACTCCTTCCTTTTTATTTGATTTCACTTTTTTTTATACGTTTCCCGGTTTGGATAATGCTCAATTATTATTTATTGGCTCAGTTGTTCTTCTCTTCAACTTGTTTCTTCACTTACGATTATCTAAAAAACGATTGTTTTTTTCTTTTCCTCTTACTCTTTTTTTATTAGGTGGAATTGGTCTTCGCGTGGCCACTTCTCCTTTTTCTCTTACCTATCTAGCTCATTATGCAATTTTTGCTTTGTTACTTCTTGTTCTTATTGTGGACCACCGGATATATCTTTATATCCCTGTTAGTTTTGAGATCCCGCAGGGAAGGATAAGAACGCAGATTGAAAAAGTGTCATTACCCACACTTGGTAGATCTCATCCACAACCTGTAAGGGCATCAAAAGCATCTATGGTTGATTCAATATTAAAACAAAGGTTATCTTCTTTTTCAAATATATTTTCTCATTTATTAAATGGTTTTAAACAAATTATGAGTGCGAAATTTCATTTGGGATCTGCTCAGCCAGCTTCAGCTTCAATCAGTCAAGGTGGTCAGCTGCAATCACCGGTTTATAATAAGGCAGCTGAAAAGACTTCAGTAGATGATTCATCTATAGTTCATCCTCTCGAACACAGAGCAGATGATATTTCTACAACAAAAGAATTATTAGGTGGTATCGAAACTCAATCATTAGATCATCTGGATTCAAAAATTAAACAAACCAAGTTGGAAGATGATTCTTTTCTGGATTCATTTTTTTCTACTCCATCAGCCACTCCAACCCAACCTATTAATTTTGAGCAATCTGATATTGAGTCTTTCATCCATAAGTTAGATGAATGTGCAGTGGTCATTTCCCGGGGAGTTGTTAAAGCGGTAAATGATAAGTTTTCTTCATTGATTAACAAGCCTAGATCAGATATTGTTAATCATGATTTTGTTCATTTTCTTGCTCCTGAAGCATTTAATGATTTTAAATTACATTGTTCTCAGAGATTAGCTGGAGAATCATCGCAGTCATTTCCAGTTGTGCTGCTGACAAAAAAATTTAAAAAAATTCCAATGAGGGCAATTGTTAGATCCATGTCTATTCATGGTAGACAAGTTGAAATAACCATTTTTAAAAATAATAATACATAAAAGGATAAATGAGGTGAGGGATGAAAAATCCCTCTTTATATTTTTTTAATAGAAGTCTACGGTTTGCTGTCTGAACACTGCTGGTGTGACGATGTCAAAGCTTGCCTTCATCCCTGATTCTGGTTGTAGTGTTCCTGAAAGTGATTCCCGTGGTGGAAGACCGCTTGAGTTGAACACACCACTAACATTTATGATGATAAGGCCAATATCTCCTGAGTTAATACCATACGTGTTAGTGAGGCTGTTGTCTTCGTCGTGCATGGCGAATAATCCGAATTCGGATCCTGTTAATGTTAGATTGTCAGCGACGTATTCGAATACTCCCATGTTTTCGGGTTTATCATCGATGTCGATGGCGGCGGTTTCGTTTAAAGTTAGTGCATATAGTTTATCATATAACATGGTGATAGTACAAAGACTTAAATCCATATCTTTTGATCCAGGGGTTGTTCGAACTTGTAATGCAAGATATTCAACGTGGGTGATGTTTGTATTGGTGTATCCGATCACATCTGAAATTGATAATCCTGAAGATACTTCTTTTATGGTTTGATCTGAAATATATCGTGCTCGTTGTTGTAATGTGTCCATTGTTTGAATGAGAACTGTTGATGTAACCGCTGCTACTAATACCATTGCAATAAAGACAATGAGTGTTTCAATACCTACGACAGCTTGGCTATCATTTTTTAATTTTCTTTTTTGTTTTTTGTGTTTTACAGGTTTTATTGCGATGATTGAGCGGATGCTGAGCGCACCTAATCCCTGATCAGAGTCAATAAAAATGAAACCATCTTCATTGTCTACATCTTCTAAGAGACCCATGGTTACTGTGGCTCTTTGTTCACCTGGTTCCTTAGTAACAACTTTGCAGTACCGGCCTACAAATCTTTTCATATATTTATTTTCCATTTCTTCACCTTCTCATTTGTCTTCACCTTCCGATACGATACGGTACGATACCCGTGATACGTTGTGCCACGGTAATTACATTTAACTAATTGTCTTTTTTTTATCCTATTTAAATAAATGCCGTTATAATAACCATAATGAAAATATTAATAAATGTAAAAATAACATAAATTACAATAATTACAATATAATGACTATATAGTAAATAATAATAAAATATTGAAAAAAATAAAAAAATAAAAAGAATAAAGGAAATTTTATTCCTTTATTATAGTTCTACTACTCTATGATCAAATGCATTTGGTGCACTGACCATAAAGATACCCGCAGATCCTACCTCTGGGACAAGTCGACCGTAAAATTCTTCGCTTGGTTCCAGACCACCAGTATCCGCAAATGCTGCAGTGAGATTGATTATGACGATTACAAGGTCATTTGAACTAATTCCATAACTATTGACTATACTGCTATCCTGATCTCTTACTGCGATGAGTCCATAATTTGTTGATGTTAATACACTATGATTTAGAGTATGAAAGATTCCATCGGAATCAACAGTATTTGTTACAGCATCTGTTCCATTATTAAAGCAGAGACTAAGAACCGTTAAATTATCGTGTTGTAAGTAGATGAGTGTTTCATTCATATCAAGATCATATGATCCAGCGCGTGGACGAACGGTGAGAGCTAAGTATTCGATTTTTGTTTTATCCGCATCTGTATATCCAGTAAGATCCATAATTTTCATTCCACTTGAAACTTCACGAATAGTTTGTTTTCCAACAGCATATGCTCTGTTTTGTAATGATTCACTAGTTTGAATGATAACTGATGCAGCAACAGCAGCAACAAGAATCATTGCAATAAAGACAATAAGAGTACTAATACCAATTACTGCGTGATCATTATGTTGTAATGTTCTTTTAGCATGACCGTGCTGTTTGCTGGGTTTTATTGCAATAATTGTGTTTATTTTCAGGCAACCGAGACCCTGATCGGAATCTATAAAGACAAAACCATCTTTACTGTCAAAATCTTCTATTCTTCCAGTGATGGCATTTGCTCTTGTTTCTCCAGGTTCTCTAGTTACTATTTTGCAGTACTTGCCTACCAATCGTTTTACATACTTGCGTTCCATTTCATTTCACCTTTCATTTCGTTTCCGCGTCATCAAGACACGTATCGTGATACATGTTCGCAAGTAACGATATATAAACCCCGGCTGGTAGAATTCTAAAAATGAAAAAATGTACTTTTGGAAATATTCACAGAATGACAAAATGCCAAAAATACTGCTGGTATTAGGTTTAAATTAAAATTAATATTAGGTATTTATTGTATAATAAATTTTAAATAAAAATAAACCAATAAAACAATTGGTGTTCTATGGCCCTTCGAATAAAAAGTCTTACTGTAATATTAACAATCACATTTCTGACCATATCAATCCTATTTATAACAATGATTACCACCTCAATCATGACTGCAGATACCACGATGACACAACATGAGCTTCAACAGTATGTCGATGACAGTTTGAATGATATCACAAGATATCTAAAAATCCAAGACATCTATGGCCTTTATGGCAAGCAAACACCCTATCACCTTACAAAAATCGCCATCCTAGCAACTCCTTTATTTCATCAAGAAATCAATCTTTCCACCTGGATAATTCAAGTTCAATTAGCAAATAATCTTAAAATTTTTTCATATAATTATACGATATCTGCATTGAACTCCTCAGATCTCTTTTCCCATCAACTCTGGAGTCAATTATCATCACATCACTTTGGTATTATAAGCATACAGGATAATGATGATTCTCTTATCAAATATCATAGTCTATCGGATCCTAGTGATATGATTTTCTTTACTATAAACGTTTCAGATCTCTTGATTCATAACGGAGAAGAAATTCAATTATTCCTTACTCCGGAAATCGGCGTTAAAAGATCATTTACTTTTAAAGTACCAATGTCGACAAAACAACTTGTCAAGTTATGGTGAATAAAAATAAATGTTATAATATTGTATGAAAATTACTCGTTAGTTTCAGTGTCAGATTCTGGTAATGGATTGACATAAGATCAAAATGATGAGTTATTCGACGAGTATTACAAAGCCGATACTGCCCGTCATGACTTTGAAAGTAGTGGTTTTATGTATTTCTATTTGAAAACGAATTGTTGAACGACATGGCGGTCGGAATTGGGCTGAAAGCCTGGATATGGGTACGGGTAGTACGTTTTATTTTAGGTTGCTTAATTATAAGAATGAAAATTTGAAAAGAGAAACTCTTGAAAAATCGTAATGTTTATCAAATTAAATTTTGATTCCTTTCATTAACAATCGTTTATAAATCTACTCATTTGGAGAAGGAAACATGGATGAACATTCAAGTATTGTTCATATGTTAAGGGATGAAGAAAAAAACGGAAAACTGAAAAGAAAGGAAAAAAACGATTCTTCATATAAAAGAAATAATTCCAATGAAAAATGTCAGACTTATTCACTATCTACTCAGCAATCAAATAATTTTTTACGAGCAGCAGTTGATCATTCGGCAGATTCTATATTTTTAATTAATAAGGAAGAAATGAAATTTGTTGATGTAAACAAAACCGCATGTGATAGCACTGGTTATTCACGTGAGGAATTACTCAGAATGGGTCCACAAGATATTAAACCTCAGTATACAAAAGAGAAATTAAAAGAAATATTTAACACTGTTCTACAAGATAATAACAAAAATAAAAGAAATATCATAACTACAGTTCATCAACGCAAAAATGGTAGTGTTTTTCCAGTAGAGGTATATTTAACATGTTTACAACAAAGCAATATAATTATTGCATCTGTCCGCAATATTTCTGAACGCAGAAAAATTGAAAAGAAATTAACAGAAGCTTATCACATTATTAATCGAAGTCCTTCAGTAGCATTTACTTGGAACAATGAATCTGAGTGGCCAGTTCTTTTTGTTTCAGAAAATGTTGAAAAGATTTTTGGGTACACTGCGGAAGATTTCTTATCTAAAAAAATAAGTTTTTCTGAATGTATTCATTCAGATGATAGTGAACGTGTTCAACAAGAAGTATCAAAGTATAGTGAAAATGATGAATGTACTGAGTTTCAACATCAGCCGTATCGTATTGTCACAAAGAATGGGAATATCAGATGGGTTAATGATTGGACCATGATCATTAGAGATGATTCAAATAATGTCATCCAGTATAAAGGAATTATTGATGATATCACAGAGAGAAAAAATGCGTTAGATCGTCTCCGTGAAAGCGAAGAAAAATATCGTGATTTATTTGAGAATGCAAATGATCTTATTCAAAGTGTAAATCCTGATAAAACCTTTTATTATGTAAATAAAAAATGGAAAAAAGCCTTGAAGTATACTGATGATGAACTAAATCATATTGATTTCACTCACATTATAAGACCTGATCATCTTCATGAGTGTAAGCAACTATTTGAAGAGTTGAAACAAGGGAAACAATTCGACGGTGTCGAAACCGTTTTTGTTTCTAAGCATGGTGAAGAAATTCATGTTCAAGGAAATATTAATCCGATTATAAAGAATGGAGTATTCTTAGGTTCAAGAGGGATTTTTAGAGATGTCACTGATCAAAAGAAAGCAGTAGCAGAACTTAAGGAATCAAATGAAAAATATGAAACATTGGTTGAACAATCAATTGATGGAGTAATCATTGTTCAAGATCAAAAAGTAATTTTTGCCAATACTGCTTTGTTTGAGATGTTGGATTATTCAGAGCATGAATTAATTGGCATGCATTTCTTGAATGTGATTCCAGATTCGGAGAAATCTAGGTTAGCAAATAATTATGAAAAGAGAATGAATGATGAGGATATTCCGTCATATTATGAAAGTAAACTGTTAAAGAAGGATCATTCAGTTATTCCAATTGAAATTTCATCAAAAAAGATTGAATTTAAACAAAAACCTGCAATTCTAGCTGTTATTAGAGATATTTCCAAACGGAAGGAAAGTGAGGAGAAATTCAAATCCTTTGTAGAAAATGCTAATGATATTGTGTATTCTCTTTCCATTGATGGAATGTTTACATATGTTTCCCCAAATTGGACCGAGATTCTTGGTCATGATGTTTCTGAGGTAATTGGAAAATCATTTGCGGAATTTGTTCATCCAGATGATATTTCGAAATGTCAAACATTTTTAGAAAAAGTTATTTCATCAAAACAGAAACAACAAGGTGTTCGGTATAGAGTTAAACACGCTAATGGATCGTATGTTTGGCATACATCAAATGCATCTCCGCTTCTCGATGAAAACGGAAATGTAAAATCGTATGTTGGAATTGCTCGAGATGTCACTGATGTTAAAAAAGCAGAAGATAAACTCAGACAATCAAATAAACGATTTAAGGCATTGTTTGATAATGCTAATGATGCAATTTTTATGATGGATGGTGCAAAATTCATTGAATGTAATCCTAAAGCTGAAGAGTTATTTAAGACCAAAAAGGAAGAGATAATTGGGAAAACACCGATGGATTTTTCTCCTAAGGTTCAACCAAATGGTATTTCTTCGGAAAAAATGGCATTGGAAAAGATAAATAGAGCTTTTAATGGTGAGTTTCAGTGCTTTGAATGGGAACACTGTATTCATGATAAATCTGTGATCTGTGAAATTAATATTAGTACTGTTACTCTTGATGATAAAACTTTTTTGTTAGTCTTATTGCGAGATATCACTGAAAGAAAAGATGCCGAAAAACGGATTAGAGATCAGAATGAAGAACTGAGAATGATGAATAGGGAACTTCATGTTGCTAGGGAACAATTGACTGATCTAAATCAAAATCTTGAAGAAAAGGTCCAGCAACGTACGCAGCAGATTGAAGATTTGTTACAACAGAAAACCGATTTTATTAGTAATTTAAATCATGATCTCCGTACTCCTTTAGGCCCGATTATTTCACTGCTTCCAGTTGTAAAGAAACGGTGTGTTGATGAGAAAAATAAGGAGATACTTGATCTTCTCATCCGTAATGTTGACCGGATGAAGGAAATGATGAAGAAGACATTGACACTTACTGAAATGAATGCGATGACAACTAAGTTTATTTTAAAATCATTTCATCTTAAAAGTTTTGTTGATAGGATGATAGATCAAAATAGAAAGGATTTGACTCAGCATAATATTACTGTTGTTAATAAGATTGATTCTTCAGTGTTTGTTAGAGCTGATGAGAAATACATTCATGAGCTTTTTCTCCAGTTGATTTCAAATGCTATGAAGTATATTGAGAATCATGGGAGTTTGAAGTTTTCTACAAAAATTGAAAGTGAAATGGTTGTAGTTGAAGTTTCTGACGATGGGGTAGGGTTGACTAGAGAACAAATTCAGCATGTATTCGATGAATTTTATAAGGCAGATCAAAGCCGGCATGATTTATATAGTAGTGGTCTTGGTCTATCTATTTGTAAACGTATCGTTAAACGTCACGGGGGAAATATTTGGGTTGAAAGCGATGGTCTTGGAAAAGGTAGCACGTTTTCTTTTACTCTTCCATTATCGTTAGAATAAGCAAATCAATTGTTTATTTTTTAAAAAAAGGGTAACATTTATAATCATTTTATTAATGGTTGGCTATAGTGTGAGTGTGGGATGACTAAATTGATGGGATTAGTTGATAAAATACAATTCCTTAGTTTTAGTCAATCAAAGATTCTTAACACTTTTTTATTCTTTTTCATAGCAGTAACAGCAGTTCTGCTTGGGTTGAATCTTTTTTATCCGGTATTACATATCTTTGATTTTTTGATAATCCTGGTTATGCTCTGGGTATTGATCATTTGTTTGTTATTGAATCATAAAGGATTTTTTAGATTAGCTAGTGTTTTGTTTACTGGTTGCTTATCAATTCTTATTTTTATAACTGCTATTGTTAATTTTCTTGGACTTCATCCTTGGTATCTAAATAATGATGTGAATATGTTTGTTTTCCTCATCTTTCCAGTGTTAATATCAAGTATCTTATTACCGAAAACATGGACCATTTTTCTTACCATTGGTGATGGCATTGGTATAATCCTTGTTTCTTTACCATTTTCCATGTCTATTGTTGTAAATGTTCTAATTGGTCCCTTTCTGCTGTTTACCACGATTTCTTTGTTTAGTATTATCACAGCTTATTACCGGGAAAATTTGGAGAAGACGAAACGGATTGAAGTTCAAAAAAAGAACAAAGAATTGGAAACAGTAAATCAGGAATTAGCAATTACTAAGAAAAAACTGAAAACTTTAAATACACATTTGGAGGAATTAGTTGCCAAAAGAACAAATAAAGTAGAACAGTTGGTTGAACAGAAAAATGAGTTCATCCATATGTTAAGTCACGATTTGAAAAATCCATTAGGCATTATTTTGAATTTATTACCTGTCGCAGAGAAACGAGTGCAGGATGATGATGTAAAAAAATTAATTCAGATTCCATATAAACAAGCAAAGAATATGAAGAATCTATTGTCTGAAACGGTCATATTGGCAAGTATGAATGAAAAAGTTGAGAATACTTCCTTTGAGGATATTCCCTTATCTGAATACATAGAACGTATTGTGGATGAAAACGCTGATTTCTTTAGACGTCATACTGTTACGGTTTATAATCAAATTGATCCAAAGATTAGTGTTAACATGGATAAAACCTGTCTACATGAATTGATGATGAATCTACTGACTAATGCCGTAAAATATATGCCAGAGGACAAAAATGGTATAATTCAGATAGATGCAATTCAGAAATCTGATGAGTGTATAGTGTCAATAACAGATAATGGGATTGGTATTGAGAACGATAAGTTGAATAAAGTATTTGAAAAGTTTTATCGAGATGGTACTCCTCGAAATGGTTTAGATAGTACTGGATTGGGGCTATCGATTTGTAAACATATTGTCAAACGATTTAATGGCCATATATGGGCTGAAAGCGATGGCATTGGCAAGGGAAGTACGTTTTATTTTTCTTTGCAAGAATAAGTTAAGAATCATACGAATAATGTATAATCATTCATTCCAACAATAACTTGGATGAATCCTACTAGCTCATCAAGGGATGATATACCAGGTTTCTTCTTCAAATACCTAAGAGAAAGTAATGGAATGATATTACAAGGTTAATAAGAAAGTAACCTTTATGTACTATAAAACAATAATAAAACTTAGGTATATCACTGGATATGGGAATGGGTGAGAAAATAACGTCAAAAGGTATTCAGGACCATGTGAGTTTCAATTCAGAAATTAAAACACATGATGAAATATCTGACCTACTTAATTCAGTGAAAACAATAGAAAATGATTTCTTAAATCTTGATTTAATACAAGATTTACCTGATACCAGTTCTTTCCAAAAAATGGATTCTACGGATCATGAAATTACTGCTGAACCAGAGATTCCATCTACGAATATTGAACCAAGCATTACTCAAAATCAAATAAAATCTCAATTAGTAAATGATAATAAATCACTGATTAAACCTAAATCCCATAATTATTTCTATAAATACATTACTAAACCATTAATCTCTCCTCCTGACCCTGGAAATACCACCTTCAATATAAAACTCAAAGATCAAGCAGTAGAGGGATTCTATGAAAAAGAGAATGAAACAAGACCATTAAAAGAACTTTTACCATTTGTGGCAGGGAAATTAAAATTACTTGCAAAAAAAGTAAAAGATATAGATGTTAAAAATATGAAAAACATCTCACCATCTATAATCAAAAAGAAATTCATAGAAAATACTCCGAGCATAATTAAAAATTTACCCACCCGCATACATTCACTTTTCTCTAGCGACTAAATTTTTTTTTATGATAATAATTAAATTCAATATAAGAATATATGGGGAAAATGAAGGATCAATTATCAAATAGATAATGAATAAAATTCATAAAATAGAGAAATTAATCATATTCCGGATTCCATTTAAATGGATTTATTATAAAGACATTCATTTCAGGGCTACTAATACTCTTTCCTGATGTATCAAAAATTTTTGCTTTTATCGAATGGGTTAGAAAACCTGGCTCATTCCATTGCCATACGAAAGGTTCTTCTGATACCGTTCCTTTCAATATCCCATCGACATAGAACTCAGCTTTGGAAACATTTTCTTTTTCAACTGTTACACTCATTGGACCTAGGACCACTGGCTTGATAAACGGAAATATTTTCTTATTTTTAATAAAAATATAACTATCAAACGAAATTCCTTTGAATCGGCATATGCCATAGAATAATCCTCCCCCTGTCGTTAGCAAAACTAAAAAAATCATTAATCCATATTTTTCGATGAAACTAGGCTGAGGAGGAAGTTCATATTGGAAATAGATATATGTTGCAGCATCAGTGGATAACTCATTTCCGTATACCGCTTCTGCATCAATTATAAAAGTATAGGTTCCATTTTGGTAGTACCCTGGCGGAATATATTCTATTGTGTTGTTATTGATAAATGTAATATCATCAGTCACCTTAATATCATTGAAAGAGGCAAAGGAGATATCTACAGGTACATTATATGAAACAGTAATAGATTTTTGAAATTCATTAATGATACCACTATCTCCCGGGGTGAACTCGGCTTCTAATTTCGGAAAAATATTTTCAAAGATAATGTTATATCTATTAGCAGGATCATCTAATATGTAGATATACCCATTTTTTCTCCAGATGAAATTATCTGGTATCGTTCGTGAACCTGTTGCATCTCGAACGGATTTAATACCGGCGTTGGGATAAACAGTATCTTTTAATGTAATCCATATCCAACCAGTTTTATCTACAGTAAAGGTTAGTGTCGCTTCCTCTGATTGATAATCTATTGATACATCTTTTTCTGAGATTGATGGAGTGGTAACTGTTATCCATTTAATGATGTCTGAATTTGGCTTCCAGAAAAACTCTGGTACTATTTCATCATCTATGGATAATAGAAAAGCGGTTTCATCATCAATATCCACAATGGAGACTAAATTGATTACTCCATTAGGATCTAAAAACATGTCTTTTTTTCCATCTCCATCAGTATCATAACAGATAAATTGGGCCGTAAGTTGTTCTGATAGAATACCCTTGCTATTGATTGCATGCATTGTTTCATTACTTGCCTTAAAGGGAATTATGGGCAATACAGTAATTGTTTCACTTTTTTTTCCAATATTTCCATCATTATCTATAATAGTGAGCGTCACTAGATATGAACCATCCGTAGAAAATTCGTGAGTTGTGTTTGCACCGCCCTTAGTGATTCCATCACCAAAAGACCAATTATAAAAGAGTATTTCACCATCTAAATCGAAACTATCCGAAGCATCGAATTCAATTATCTCTGATGTATTCACCTGATCAGAGCATTCAAATTCAGCAAAGGGATTTGTTGTAGTATTACTATTTCCTGAGGCATCAATTGCATTGATCACACAGTAAAAAGTAGGATAGGGTGCTGAAATCATGATTGTTTTTTGATAAATGCCATTTTGTTTCTCATTCATAATGGCAGATTGTTTGTTAGTTTTATTATCCATCCAATAAGACATGGTCACATTGTTTACGGCAACATTATCTTGAATGGATGCTTTTATGGTAAAGAGGGTTGACGAATCAGTAACTGTGTGTTCATGTGTTAAAATTTGTATTGTGGGGGGAGTTTTATCAGGTGTAATAATAGCATAAGTGGTATCAGTATCATTTCCTCCATGGTCATTAACTACGGTCACTTGGATGGAATAATTTCCAGGTGATTGAAAAGTATGTTGGATTTCTTCACCAGTATCTGCATATTCATCCATAACTGTCCAAAAATACGATAAATTCATCGTTTCATTGACATCATAACTATCTGATGCATTAAAGGTAATTGATTCGTATACCGATCCAGAATATGGCCCTCCAGCATCAGCGACTGGTCTTTGATGGACAATTGGTGTTTTATCAGTTTTATTTCCACCATTGATTGGATAACTTGTATCTCCGATACCATCGCGATTTTTATCTTCTCCGTTATAATCGTCCCAATAATTTCCGGCGATGATAGGTCCTGAGATAATATTTGATGAGGAAATATTTGTATGATACCAATTGTTTTCACTGTTATCAGGACTTATATCCTTTGCATTT
>CAZQMI010000039.1:0-19876 GCA_964594475.1 uncultured Thermoplasmatales archaeon | reverse complement strand
CTTCTATCCTGCGCATCCATCTTATCAATCTCATCAATACAGGCAATACCCATATCCGCAAGCACCAATGCTCCAGCTTCAAGCGTCCACTGACCCTCACCAAACTCATCACGCACCGCAGCAGCCGTCAACCCCGCAGCAGAAGAAGCCTTACCCGATGCATAAATACTCCTTGGTGCAAGCTTACTCATATAACTCAGCATCTGAGACTTTGCCGTACCCGGGTCACCAATGAACAACGTGTGAATATCACCCCGAATATAGGATCCATCCGGCATCTTTTTGCTCATCCCCCCAAACAACTGAAGCACCAATGCATCCTTTTCAATCTCCATACCATAGATGGTCGGTGCCATGCTCTTTCTGATCTTCTCGTAAATCTCCGGGTCCTTACACACCCGCATGATCTCTTCTTCATCCTCATCAGTGATTTCTACTTCTTCAAAAGCAAACTGCTGATTATCAACACTCACCGCATCCATAGCCTTATCAAACGAGGTCAACCGATAACTGCCACGCCGCCGCTGCATGGAATGAAGAATACCATTGACAATTACCCGGTCACCCGGCGCAATCTCACCCACCAGATCATCTTCTAAATACACACTAATCCGCTCCGGTTGCGCACCACCACGAAGACCCTCAGGATTCTCCTGAATCTCAATCTTTTGCGAATCAATAAATGATGAAAGACTCGTAGAAAGCTTAAAGGAGGACACTCGGCCGCAGCCACCCTGATCCTCATAACACTCCGCAGGTTCCTTTAAAATATCCTCATCTTGTTCAATATTGATCACCGCACCACATTTCCCACAGACAAAAGCAGCCATCCGAAGCTTAGGGCGTACCTCCGTACGCTTCTTCACCAACCCCTCAATAGCCTTCATCTTCCCGAGATGATGCGAACGAATATGACGAATAATCAACTTCTGCAGATCAGGAAGATTCACCACCCGAAAATGAAGTGAAATATCCTGCTCACTCGCCACATCAATCTGCTTTAAAGCTGCTTCAGCATTAAAAATAGCCTTAAAGGGCTGCTCCACCACCATCTCCGCCAGCGTTGGATCCGCCTGATCGATATCCCAATAATCAACATACAAACTTCGTTTCTCCGGATACTCCAAAGCAACGGTTTCAATTTCAGCTTTATAGTTCTGTTCAAAAAACCGCTGCCAGGATTCCACGATGCTTTTATCTTTTAACAATTTCACCATTACTTTCTATTCCCCCAAATGAAGGTTTCCTCACAACGTAAGATACAGGCAAATCCAATACAAGTTGATCTTAGCGGATGGAGAAACCCTCGGAGTAGGTGCACGTGTCATCCCATGACTGCCCAGTTGCCTTCTCAACCCCGTGACCCCTTCGAGCATCGGCAGTCTACGGTAAGGCTGCTCACTTCCGTGCCTCACCCGATTCCCGCAACAAAGATGACCATGCGACCCTCCGGTCACACGCATTCATCACCTCCGATCCCAAAGGACAGGGTCTCATCGTCGACAACTGGATCACAGGATGCTCGTTACATCATCTCCTCGGTTCAACCCCGGCATAAAGCCGATTTCCGGTGACAGGGAACGGCTACCTCCCCAGTCTATTCTCCATCTATCGCCATCAACTCGCATCACAATGAACGACGGATAATGGTAAGCAAATTCCTAAAGAACTGAAAAAACACAAGCGCTAGTGACACAGACAGAAACGCAACATCACGAGCAATCACCAACCATGCCTGCGACAAAGTATCACCGGCACCGGTTATCGCGATTTTTCCAGCATTATACGAATCAATGATCAGAAGAAACAAGGAAATAGCAATGATGAAAAACAGCACAATATTGACATAAAAAGACCAGCGATACCAAGTCTTCTTACTAATCTGCCGAAAGGTATTATCATCCATATCAACAACCAACTCCTCTATCTAACATCTCAGCATAGCAGACTCAATATATGAACATTATGCCTGTTTTCCACCCTCCGAATGGTTCTTCCTATAAAAAATCAGTGATTTTGGTCTTTTTGATCTTATCACTCATAAACAATGAATCAATGTTTTTTTCCACCAATCGAATTCGCTGATGCGCATACGATGGAATATGATACCGATCCGCAACCTCCTTTGAAATCGAAAGATATTTCTTCACTGATTTCTCATGCACCGTTAAACTCAATTTCCCCCCGCACTTCCGACAAGACCCATTCAACGGAATCCGTCTATACGTAATATTACAAGAAGGACAACGCACAGATTGCTTACTAAACGCTCGTAAATTCCCAAGGATATCCGGCAGGAAATGCCGCTCGATCACCTTATAGGCAACATCAGCTTCATCAACAGCACGGATCTTAGCTGCAAGATTCAACTGCGCATTCATCTTATCCATCATAGTCTTTAAGGTCTTATACCGGGACATCAACGGAGCAAGTGCGATGTCACCAGTGTCATGAGTGAATCCGAATTGTTCATATTGAAGCGGAGTGCCTAATCGTTTTCCAACCACATCCATCTTATCCTCAAGCTCTTTTGGATGCTCATGACGAAGCGTTGCCTCATACAGCTCAAGGGGATATCGATACAAACAATCAACATTATGCGCTTCTTTATCAACTTCAGAGGGATCAAGACGAGTGGTCAGAATCAGAGGTAAATCCATCTTACCTCCTCGTTTATCAGGAATGTATTCATGAGAAAAATTAAGCAGAGCATCCATCAATAACATTAATCCATCCTCATCGCCGTCACATCTAATTTGAATTAACTGATTATGCCAAAAAATTGCTTTATCTTCTAACGAGTTCCCTTCTACATCTAGACAGTAAGTATCGTTATTTTCTGCAGAAATTTGTTCGATTTCTGTTACAAAATCAAATGTATAGTCAGAATATGATACAGCTTTATAATATTGCATATTAAATTTTATTAATCGTTTTGCATTTGCTGGTTTGGCTAATGCCATTTCATTTGCTCTTTTGTATTTTTTATCAGTTATGGGTTCAATAAATCCTGAAAACCTGTATTTATCTTCACCACTGAAAGAAAGACGCGATAATTGATGTTTCTTTGGTTTTTTACCTAGCTCTTTATATCGATCTAATACTTTTTTCCCTGGTAATCTTTTTTTAGTTTTCAAAAATCTAGCAAAAATACCTTCTTTTAGAAGAAGACTAGCAATACCTTCAAGTAACGATTGGGAAACAGAATATAATGTTATTCTATCTGGTTTCAAACTTATAGAACCATCCCCATCAAAGAAAGCTGAAATAAATTGTTGAAGAGAATTCCTATCTCCTTTATATACGATATTTGGAACATTCTTACTATATGCTTTAGAACCCGCTTTCCAAACTTCTGTAAATAAAGTATACAATAATCTTGAGGAATACACAATTTTTGTATCCCTTATATAAGGTTCTATTGAAAATATCTTGTTCATTTTTGATATGAGATGATTTTTAAGTTTCTCATCAAAAATTCGAAAAGCAATCTGATGAGCTGTTTCATTTGAACGAGACCACCCTTCTGCACAATAAATGCCAAGAATCCAAAATAAGGAAGGAATATCCTTTATATAAATAGGAAGATTTACACTATCTCTTCTAAATCCTAGCCAGCCATCTGAAGGAAGATCATTAAATGACACAGTTTTAGAATCGCAGATTCTGATAAAATGAAGTAAAGGAACACTTTTATACCATTTAGATAGATTCCTTTTAAAATCACCCTCTATTCCACAGATTTTAATAATTTCGTCGCGACCGATTTGCTTGACAAGGTTTTTGAAAAAAAATCTAGCGTTCCTTATTTTTATATTAATCAATACCTCATCAGTTAGTGATTTTAAACAATGTGCAAGATTCAATTCTTTAAGTGATGATTCGTAAGGTAAATGAGTTGCAATTGGTACAGTGTCTCCCTCTTCGACATCGATTGCTTTCTTTATCTTAATTTTTCTCCCATCCAAAGTAGCTATATTGTGGTCTGGGGTAACTCTAATCTCTCGATTCGTTGTCGTTTTAATCTTTATCCAATAATCAGTTTTTCCTTTAATTAAACTCGTCACTTTCTTTTTAATGAGTTTTCCTGTTTTTTGATCTAACGAATAAGCAAATAAATTTCGAGAAGGATCAACTTCACATTTTACCGTGTCAAAAGAATCTATTCTTTTTATTGGCCTATTCTTCATATTAGATTCTACAAAATTACCAATTTTTTCAGTAATAAATTCACCTTGATTTCCATCATATAAAAATATTCTTTGATCTCCAGAGAAACAGTTTCTTCTTTTTGCAGCATGATAAAATGGATGAGAGAAACACACCTGTGCATCAGTAAATCCAATGATGCGAGCAAGTGAACCTCCTGATGTATGCGGGGCGAGTCCAATTACCAGATGACCGGTTAAATCCTCGATCTTTCTGATGTTATAGAATCGATCCATACCATAATAGCGAACGAGTAGATCATCAACAAAGGATGCCACCTTCATGAAATACTCTGCGCAGGCCTTTGAGATCACCACATCCTGGACTTTGAGTTCAAAGATTTGATCATCATCTTCCAATTCATATCCATGAATATCCTTAGTATACCCAAGTTGTCTAAGCTTTTTCAAGGAAATGTGCAGTTCATGTGGTTTGAAATGAGTAAGTGGTGCATCGGTCATATCAAACCGAATGGTGCCATCTTTGAACACGGTGACATCATGTTTGGCCCGCAGGATTCCTTTTTCAATAGGCTCAGGGGTCTTATGCCGAGATATCGTTCCCTGAACACCTTTGATGGTATCTGGGATTCGTCTCATCCGAAGTTTTCGTTTTGCATGATTCAACTCCTGATTCAAATCAATGGCAAAGGTTTCAATACGTTGCTCAATGGCATCGGTGTGACCATTGCATTCACAGACGATGGAAAATGTGGTCTTTCCGCATTCACGGCAGATGCGCTTGCCTGCTTCTACTTCTATTTCACCACAGGCAGCTGCTTTACTAAATAGTCGTTGATTCGACCCGTAATTTCCCAGGGGAAACAATACATGTGGTGGCGGACGCATTTTTCGTTTCGCTGCTTTTTCAGGTCTTCCCATACGGGTTCCAATGCGAAATGGCGCACGTTCTCGGATCTTAATTCCAGCAAGTTTTGAAACATATTTTATGGTAGATGATTCCTTTACTGATGATTTGTTATGCCGTTCTGTTGCCGGTGATTGCTTAACAATGTGTGTGTCTTTGATGGTGAATCCCAGGCAGTGAATAAGGGCGGGTCCATAATGATCAATGAGAAGTCTGTCTTCTTCTTGTCTATGAAGCACCCCGAGTTCAATGAGAAGTGTTTTTACGCATTGATCAACAGGCAGTTGCAGTAATCCTTCATCATTGATTTGTCCATGGGCTTTCAGGTATTCAGCGAGCTGATCTACGTCCTCCGGGGTAATGTCATGCCAGAAAAGATTATGATCAGGATGAAGTGGAATTTCATATTGTGTAGCAAGAAACAATGCATCATCAAAGGATGGATGGGTTACATCAATGTCTTTTTTATGAATCTTTTTGAGTTGATCCTGAGTTTTCCTATCTGTTTCAATGATTGCCTGCAGGGTGTTTTTTTCTGGGTGAATGTTGAGTTTCTTTTGAAGGTCCTGAATCCACCATTCATAGGTGTAGGATGCATTGGGGAGAATGGCATTGTTTTCTAAAAATTCACCATAAGGAACCAGGATCTCACCGAAATCAATAATTTGTTTGACAAGAGTAGGATCAATGGTTGTTGGATCCTGCACTTGAACGAGATCTCCATTATAGAGCAGTACGATTGGTCCTTCTATGCTGTCACAGGGAGTGCCAATGGTTGCTTTGCCGGGTCGTTCCATTTTCATCTGGGTGCCAATGGCAATGAACTCATCAGAAAGAGTCATAGCTGCTGGAGAGATCGCTGTTGATGCCAGACCTGCGGTGCGGGCTCTGCCGTAGCGAAGACGGAATCCTCCTTTTCTTGATGGATGACCAAAGACAGGTCGGCCAGCGATGACCTCACCGATGTATTTAGTGGCAGGGAGGATTTCAGGGATTTTTTGTTTTTCTTTGCTTTCTTCTTTGCCATCGTTTTTGTTTTTGTTGACAAAGATATCAAGGAAATCCCAGCCCTTTAATTTCATTTTGCTGACATGTTTTAGTAGTTTTGGTGCCTTTAAACATAATCCTTCTGCGATAACTAAACAGGCTCCTCCTCTCAAACGGTTGGATTCCACACGGGGAAGGTCACGGTTGCCGGTGACCTCTTCTTGTTCAGTTCCCTCTCCATTGATGCAAATAGGGCAATGTGATACAATTTGATGGATCTCATCCACATTGGGGGTGTACTGTAAATGCTGTACTCGTTTGTAGAGAGGTATTTCTTCTTTGTATCGTTCGATTTCATTTTCTGTTGGTTTAAATTGGTCTATCCCCATTTCACGTCTGACCACATCAGCGATGAGCACACTCATGGCTTGTCCTGTACCGCCTGCACTGCGGATGGGGCCAGAGAAGTAAAGATCCACATAGTTTGATCCGTCATGATTTGATCCCATTTTCACTTCAGCGATTCCTTCCAGTGGTGCAACAAGTACGCCCTCGGTGAGAATGGCAAGTCCTGTTCGCACGGCTTGATCGAGTGCTTCCTCTTGACTTGAAAACCTGTATTCTTCTCCTTTGCCAATGAGCCGGGCGATTTCAAGGGAAACCAGTTCACGGTTGCCGATCTTATCGGTTACCTCTCTGATCTTTGGCGCGATGTTTTTCGGTCCGACCAGTTCTTCAACTCGGGCTGCTAGGTCAAGGGCTTGAGGAATCTCAACAGAGTATTCAGGGTCAAATCCTTTGTTTCTAGCTTTTTTTGCAATCTCATAGCAGGAGTCGATTTCTTTTTGTAATTGTTCAAAATACTGTTGCATTTCTTTGCTGACTGCAACCGCGTTTGAGACCCCACCATCATCCATGATCTATTTCCTCAAAAAGAATAATAGGTAGTAATACAAGATGGGTAATTTAAGCTTTCGACATTGCGAGTTTTTCACAAGAAATAGGGTATAAATGAAACGGAAAATGTAAGTATCTTTTTACAAAGAGATTATGCTTGTTTATTGAAATCCATCATGGTTACTTTTCCAGTCTGTAGATCTGCGATGGGAAGCTTTGCTGGATCGGGGATGAAATTAAGCATTTTTTGATACCCGGTCTGGGCCTGCCAGCTGGATGCATTGATAAGGGTGACCCCGCGGTATTCTCCTAGATTTGCCAGATGCACATGACCGGTGACAAAGATATCTGGAACACGGTCGATGACCATGTAGTCCTTATGCTCCGGTGCAAGCGGAGTGTATCCACCATAGATGGGAGCAAGATGATGTTTCTGAAGCATTACCTTCATGATCTCAATGGGTTCATTGTATTTGAGATGCTGAATGTTTGTTGCAAAATCAAGCAGACTCTGCCCATGGTAGGAAAGTATTTCCACGTTATGTAGGGAAAAATAGGAGGGATTACCGATAAAGGTAGCACTATTTGCACTGAAAAGGTCCCGGATTTCCTTTTCAAAGGTCGGTTGGGGTTCAGCAGGGCGTACAGCGTCATGATTTCCCGGTTGAATGATTAAATCGATATGATCTGGGATGCAGGAAAGCTGATCGGCAAGTGATTCGTATTGTTTATATAGATCAGGGATGGAAAGTTCATGTTCCTGATTAGGATAAATACCGATGCCATCGACCACATCACCAGGGATGACGATGTATTTTATTTTTCCAGCCACATCCTTCTGCCGGGAGTTACCAAGGTTTCCATTGATCCATTTCAAAAATGATTGCCATTGTTTTTCAAGAAAATCCTTGCTTCCCACATGAACATCAGAAAGAAACGCTGCATATAAGGGGAAATCTGTAGAATGTCTTCTTTTATTCAAACTAATATCAGGGTAGACCACCTGATTGATGAGGAAGAGATCACCATGTTTGCTTTGCTGACCAATGATACCAATGATTTCATCAGGTACAACATTTTGGGCTAGCTGGAAGACATCCTGGAATTTAGTGAGCACAATCGCGGTCACGGTTCCGGTGTCATCTTCAAGTTCAATCAGTTTATGACCATTTGCCGTGGTCCGTACTTCATTGACTATGCCCACCAGCTGGATTTCCTTCATTCCTCCTTTTTGCATCCGGTTGATAGGGATGACATGTGCTAGTTCCCGTCGTTGGTTCCTAAGGAGTTTTCTGAGGAGATCAAATCGATCTGCAAAGAGTTTAGCAAAATCACTGGTGGTGCCCTCACAGGTACTTTGCCCAGTGATATCCTTGAGTATTTTGATGTCTGCATCATACTCTTTACTAGGTGGATTCCAGGTTGATGTGCAGGATTGACCCGTTGGTTTTGGAATCAAGGTTGTTTTTTGTTCATTCATCTCACCAGCGATATATGTTTCATCGAGATTTTGATCAGATTCATCAGGCATATCCTTAGGTTTCTGATCATAGATTTGTTTCAAGATAATATCTTGCTGTTTTTTCTTTTCAAGTGCTTCTTTTGTTGGTTGTTTAATTGGTTCTCTATTGCTTTCTTCCTCAAGATCTCTGAGTAGATCAATGGTTAAAATAAGAGGGAATTCCTTGAATTGCTTTGATATTTTCTCTGAATATTGTTTGGGATTATCTTTTTTCAGGATATAGTTGAGCGTGTCGGGTTGAACGAAGGTTCCATGTGCAGAAAACAGTTTAATGATTGATTCCATACCCCATTCTCATCCTTAGCCTACAAAAAGATGTGAATCTTTTTTGGAATAATGTGTAAGTATCTTTAGCTTTTTAGCCGTTACGGTTCTTTGTGATTTTATTGGTTTATTGATCATTGAAAGGGTGATTTATACCTGTTGAATGTCTTTGTATAGATGAAAATTCAGCATATGCAATCTTATTATTTTTAGAAAAAAATATAAATAATGTGAAATAATGTAATCATATACATGGACGTTGAAGACAATGATAAGCATTCATGTCTATAGACAGGGAAACGATGTGCTCGTTGGCGCCTGTGATGAACAATTACTCGGCAAGAAATTCAAGGAGGGAAAGTTCTGTCTTGACGTCAGTAAACAATTCTATGGTGGATCACGCATCTCTGCTGAAGCACTGAAACATTATTTAGAGGAAGCAACCATTGCTAATCTTGTAGGAAAACAGGCAGTGGATTGTGCAATCGGATTAGGGCTCGTTGATTCATCCTGTGTTATCACCATTAAAGGAATCCCTCACGCTCAAATGGTTCGAATGCTGTAACATTTACTTGCTGAGTTGTTTCTTGATTGTGACAATCTTTTTTAAGATTTTTTGATAATGTGATCCCTTCCAGTAGATTTTTTCACATCTGGGGCACCGGAAAAACTCATGTTGATAGCTAAATACGTTCTCTGGGACCAGATCTGCAACCCTGTTTTTTTCAACTGGGTGTAACACGGCATTACACAGAGAACAACGGGTTAATACTTGATCATCAGCAATTTCTGTATCCGTCTGTTGTAACACCTTTAATATCTGGGTATCTAAATCCGTTGAATCAAGATAGAGAACTGGAATCTGCATTCGTTTCGCCTGAATGACCATGTTCTTATCACGAGTGATCAAGGTTCTATTGTCATTCGATGCGATTTCTAATAGTTCCTTATCAGAAATCTGCTCAGTGGTATAATAGGTATCAAAACCAAGTAAGCGCAACCATGATGCGAGCGTGCCAAACATCTGATCACAGATAAATCTCATAGCCAGTATTAAAGAACAAGGATAGACAATATAGTATTTTTGTTCATGATTTAAAGTAATTTATAATGTAATAATACACCGGATCCCAATTGTTTCATATCCATCAATTTTAGTTCAAGAACCTCATCTGCATTCATAACACCTGATCCATCAGCAAAGGTTGGGGTTTTTTTTCCTCCAATGATCATGGATCCAATGTAAAGAAATAAATCATCAACTAATTTCTTCTTTAGAAAACGCCATATCACGGTTCCTCCACCCTCTACAAGAATTGTTCTTATGCCATGATCATATAATGAAGATAGTACAAACGATTCATCCAGAAATCCCGGATCAGACTCTGGACAATGAATGATTTCCACATGATCTCCATAGGATTGTTGTATCTTTGTTTTTTTAGAAACAAAAAGAATCGTGGGTGCCCAATCGTTAACCACCAATGCATCAACTGGCGTCTTACCAAACGTATCTAAAACGATTCTCACTGGATTTTTAGGATTCTTCACAAATTTCTTTTTCACGGTTAACTTTGGGTCGTCAGCAAGGACGGCACCGATACCGATTAAAATCCCATCACATGAATTGCGTAGTTGAAACACTCGTTTCATGTCTTCTTCTGATGAAATGCGCAATTGTCTTCTATTGGGTAGAGCGATTTTACCATCTGCTGACATTGCAGCATTCACAATCACATATGGTCGGTTCATAGCGTGTTCACTTTGGATACCAGGGGCAATCCGGATTATGTTCAGGACAATATCCTTTCCTTTTACAAGCAGGACCTGCATTGGAAAAAATGATCGGTGCCTGTTTTTTCACAAGCGTTAGCATTTTATTGGCAAGCGTACGTATCTCCCATTGAGCATGCAGACAACACCGTAGTTCAAAGAAATTCAATAATGATCGAGCGTTCATGGTCACCATGATATTACTAAATGTTGCATTCGGTAACACGTATCGAGCGTCTTCAGCGGGAACACCGCTTTCCAGCAGTTTATTATACTGCTGCCAAATCAGATCCATGGTTTCCCGATAAGCCTTCTTCATCTCAGGGTTTTTTTTAATCTTTGGAGGGATGACATAGGCGGGTTCAATGAGGTCAACGTATCGTTGACTTTGCTGAGCATAACTAGCGATCCGATGACGCACTAGTTGATGGGTCAAGGAACGGCTTACTCCACTGACGGCAAACGAAAAGCAGGTATGCTCAATGACACTGGTATGACCCAACTCCATTACCTGTTTTAAAATCGCTTTTAATTCCTTTTTTGAAGATGTTTCAAGTTCGCTGGGAACGGTTTTACTATGGGTAAGTTTTGCAGCCATACCCGGTAGAACCTCCGGCTGCGGCATCATACCAATCAAGGTTACATCCATCAGATTACTCCCCACGCATAGTAAATCAACAATTCCTTATATGCTTTGAGGTAAACCAAGAAATAAAAAAAGCGTGTGTCATATCCATATCAAAAAACCATAACCTTTTAAAAACTAATAGAATTACCATCACGGAAAATATATAAATAGAATTGGAAAGGAGACAACAAACATGTTAGCATTTGTGATCACAACCATTATATGTTTCATCATTTATCTTCTCTTAACAACAGGCAGTGGCACATTGGTAGGGCTTTGGAGTCCAGAAGAAATACTCCTCGGTCTCATTTTGTCTTTAATCACAGGCTTTATCTCCCAGAATGTTTTTGTGAAAAAGGATATGAGAATGCTTAATCCTGTTCGATGGATCATGCTTCTGGGATATCTCATTGGTCCGTTCTTTTTTTCTCTTGCGAAAGCAAATTTTGATGTGGCCTATCGAGTCATTTCCGGGAAAATCAATCCTGGAATCGTGAAAATCAACCCTGATCTCAAAGAAGATCTAAGCATTACTATGCTTGCTAATTCCATTACACTTACACCTGGGACATTAAGTGTGGACATTGATGAAGAGACAAATGAACTTTACATCCACTGGATCAATGTCGATGAACAGGCCATTAAGAAATCACCTGTTGATTGTAAATATGTCTGTGGAGGTTTTCCCAAATGGATACGGAGGATTGCTGAATGATCGGACTGGCAACAGAATACTTCGTCATATTAATCGTATTATCCCTGGCTGCTGTGATGGCAGTAATACGAATCGTTCTAGGTCCGACCGCTCCGGATCGAGTGGTAGGACTTGACACCATTAATACGCTGGTCATCGTCTCCATGGTGGTCTTCGGTGCAGCTTATGAAGCTGTCATCTACATCGATGTGGCCATCGTGTATGCATTACTTTCTTTTGTCTCAACCTTATTCATCGCTAAATATTTACAAGGAGGTGATTACTAATGATCGGTGTCATTACCATCATCGTGTACATCCTCCTAATCATCGGTGTCTTTTTTAATGTGCTTGCAGGGATTGGTTTGCTTCGATTCCCGGATGTTTACACTCGTTTACATGCTGGGACGAAATGCACTACGTTTGGATCCATTTTCATCATTGCATCAGTAATCATCCTAGGATTGAAAACATGGTATGAAGGAGATGTCAATGGATCAGTACTTGCTATCCATAGCATTGGTGCATTGATTGCAATTCTAGTGACTAATCCAACGGGTGCTCATGCAATCGCTCGGGCTGCTCATAAATCTGGTGTTAAACCCCATCAGGCGGTCATCGATGAACTTGAAAAACCTTCATCAAAAAAAAGAGCCAATAAAACAAAAAAGGAGGAGACAACATGATCCTGGAAATCGTACACATCATCATCCCAATTCTCATCATTATTAGTGCTATCATTTCTGCTCTGTTAAAAGATCTGATCGCAGCAACCATTGCTCTTGCTGCGATGAGCTTGCTTCTTTCCCTTGAATTTTATATTCTACAAGCACCAGATGTAGCTATCGCTGAAGCCGGAGTTGGTGCGGCGTTAACTACAGCTATCTTTGTGCTTGCCATCAAAGCAACAAAACGCATGGAGGATGAAGCAGAATGACCATCAACAAACGAGACTACGCAGCAGTTGCCTTTCTTACCGTGGTATCAATGTTTCTCATCTTTAGTGCTCTTTTAATGCATCCGTTCGGTGCACCAACTGAAAAGGCCATGGATCAATATATCATCGATAACACCCAGAACGAAAGTGGAGCAAACAATGGGGTCACCGCGGTGGTCTTTGATTACAGAGGATTTGATACCCTTGGAGAAGCAACGGTACTGTTTACTGCAGTCGCAGGAGTGGTAATGATCTTTCGGAGGTTGAAACAATGATCGGGATGTCAAAGATTGTGAAAACCATTGCAAATATCAGTTTCCCCTTAATCACCATTTATGGATTATATGTCATCGCTCATGGGCATCTCACCCCAGGTGGAGGATTCCAAGGAGGGGCAATCGTAGCCTCAGCACTTGCACTGCTTATGGTTGCTTATGGATCAGCATGGACGATGAAAAAAGTCAAAGAAAGCAATCTTTCCATCTTTGAAAGCATCGGAGCACTCAGTTTCATCGGTCTTGCCTTTCTCGGTCTTATCTTTGGATCAGTGTTCTTTTCAAATTTTTTGGTGGGAACCGATATGCTCTTCGGAGGTATTCCCATGGGCGGGGCAGCGAACGTGAATACTGGTGGAACCCTTCCATTAATGAACTTTGCCGTTGGGTTAAAGGTGATCGCTGGGTTATTTGCCATCATTCTTGTGATGGCACATGCAAGCACCCATAAACTGGAGGAGCAGTCATGATATTCAATATCCCCTATCTTGCGGTTGCTGGACTGATTATCATTGGACTGTATGCGGTCCTGTTTCGAAAAAACCTGATCAAGATGGTGATCGGAATCACTCTCATCCAAGCGGGTGTCAACCTGTTTTTGATCACCCTTGGCTACCGTGAGGGAAGTATCGCTCCCATTTATACTGCTTCACCCGGTGGAGTGATGAGCTATCCTGTTCCACAGGCATTGACTCTGACCAGCATTGTCATTGGTGTAGCCGTGCTTGCTTTAATGCTTTCCTTAGTGATTCAGATCTATCGACATACCAAATCGTTGAACCCGGCCGATCTTGGAGGTGATGATCAATGACGTTGATGGATCAGTTAATCATACATCTTCCAGCACTCATCGTTGCTGTTCCCTTGCTCGGTGCATTTCTCACTCCTCTCATTGATAAGGTAAATGCAAAGGCTCGAAATCTCTTTGTTATTTTCATCATGGCGCTCACATCATTGTTTGTGGTGGTTCTTGCCATGACCGTGTTTGAAAGCGGTCCGGTTACCTATGTGTTCGGTTCAGATGTCGCCTACGTTGCGCAATCCACCGTGGTTCGGATTCTCTTTGAAATCGATGCTTTAAGTGCGTTCATGGCATTGATTGCCAGCGTACTTTCCTTTGCTGCAGTTATTTATTCATGGTCCTTTATGGAGGATAACACAGGCTTAGGGAAGTATTACACCCTGCTGTTATTGATGACGGCGGGAATGCTAGGTATGGTCAGCACCGGTGATCTGTTCAACTTCTTTGTTTTTCTGGAAATCACTTCAATTGCCTCCTGTGCGCTGATTGCGTTTTGGACTAATAAAGAAAAATCAGTCGCAGCAGGGTTCAAATATATTGTGATTAGTACGATTGGAGCACTCTTTGTGCTGTTATCCATCGCCCTGCTATATGGGCAATATGATGCATTGAATATTGCAAAACTTGCTGACAGCATCAGTTTTACGTTTCTTGATAAAATGGCACTTGTGCTTCTCCTTGGGGCACTAGCAATGAAAGGAGGTATCGTTCCTCTGCATATGTGGCTTCCTGATGCCTATGGCCGGGCACCAGCTGCGGTATCACTGGTGCTAGTTGGAGCGACCCAGGCCAGTCTGTATGGTGTATTTCGAGTATGTTTCACTCTGTATGGAAACGTGATTGATCTGTCAACGGTAAGCATCGGTTGGATCCTTGTCATCCTGGGATTGATCAGCATTCTTGTGGGGGTGGTGATGGCCTTGATTCAAACGGATTTCAAACGACTCATTGGTTATGGAGCAGTGGCAGAACTAGGATATATGTTCCTTGGTGTTGGTACTGGGCTGACAGTGATTGAAAACCCTGAGCTTGCTTTGTCCACTGCACCTTTTGCAATGCAGGCCATTAAAGGAGGAATCTTTCACATCTTCAATGATGCTCTTGATGTCGGCTTGTTATTCATGGTGGCTGGAGCTCTTTACTATGCAACCAAGGAGACCAATCTGAACAAATTAGGAGGACTAGCGCGAAATATGAAATATACCACCATTTTTTTCCTCATCGGCATGATTGCTGTGGCAGGAATTCCGCCATTGAACGGGTTTTCCTCAAAACTGCTCATTTATCAATCCACCTATCAGCTCAATCCCATTCTTACTATCATCGCCATTCTTGCTAGCATTATGCTACTTGCAATCTTTGTTAAGGTCTTTCAAGCAGCGTTTCTGGGACCGAAACTACCACAGTTTGAAAATGTTAAAGAGGTCCCACTGAGCATGCTAATTGCTATGGGATTCATTGCCACCCTTATCATCATTTTCGGATTGTTCCCAGATCTAGTAATCACTAACATCGTTGAACCCGCAGCCAATGCGCTGGTTGATACCCAAGGTTATCTAGCTTGGTTAACAGGAGGTGCCTAAATGATTGATATGCTATTTTCCACCTTTGATACTGGAAACGGATTCTGGAATCCGCTGGTCTGGCTGGTGGCCTTTCTGGTCATCTTTTTAGTTCTTTATGTCCTGAGAGGACGAGGAAATGAAAGCTATAAGAAAAAAACCAGTCAAACCCAATCGTTTCTTTCTGGTAATGAAGAATATGATAAACAACAGATGCATGTGAAAAGCAGTAATCTCTATTGGGGATGGACTGAAGCCATGCAATGGTTTATCAAAGCGCTGAGAAAGATGCATACTGGAAATGTTAGTGATTATGTGCTTTGGTTTGTCATCGTCATCGGTATTCTCTTTCTCAGTCAGGGGTTGATATAAAATGGACATATTACCACTTGCCACCACTATAATCACGGTTATTTTAGGAGCAATCGGCATTGCTATCTTCGGCTTGGTCTTCGGATTGATCTATAAAGGTATCGACCGAAAGATGGCTGCTCATATGCAGGGAAGAATCGGTCCACCCATCATTCAGCCATTCAGAGACGTGCGAAAACTCTTTGTCAAGGAAAACATTGTCCCAGAGAATGCTATTGACTGGGTATTCAACTTAGCTCCTCTGGTTGGACTGGTAGCAACCTGTACTATTCTTTTGTATCTACCACTTGGAGGACAACCTGCAGTGTTTGATGGTATCCTTACCGCAAAGGGAGATGTTATTCTCATTTTATATCTCTTGATCATACCCTCACTTGCCATGGTCATTGGCGGGTTCTCATCAGGATCGCCCTATGCAACGGTTGGAGCACAGCGTGAAATGGCCACCATGATGGCCTATGAATTCCCGCTAGCTATCATCATCGTTAGCATCGCATGGCGACTGAGCCTAATCCCTGATATCACCCATGTGTTTACCATGTCGACCTTAAGTGCCACTCCACTCTGGGGCATTGCTGGACCCATTGGATTTCTGGGAAGTATCATCCTTCTGCTGGCACTAGTGATCGTAACCCCTGCGGAACTTTCCAAGATCCCTTTTGATTCTCCAGAAGCGGAAACAGAAATCGCTGGTGGATTGATGGTGGAATACTCAGGTAGAAACCTGGCTATGTTCTATCTAACAGATGGTGTTAAAACAGTGGCTATGGGGTCATTGATTATCGCGTTGTTTTTCCCCTATAATCTCTCCCCTCTGCTGGGGCTTACTGATCTAGCGGCGGTTTCTATAGATATCGTGTTTTTCCTGGTGAAACTGTTTTTGGTAATCTTGTTCTCCGTAACATTGATACGAGTAGCGTTGGCTCGATTGAAAATCGATCAAGTGGTTTACACCTACTGGGTACCGATTACCTTGATGAGTCTGGTGGGACTGATCTGTATCATGTGGGATCAAACCATCATGACCCAGTTTGATATTCCCTCCATGGTGGAACTCTTAGGGCTGGTCTAACCCTACATACACCACCCATTTTTCTTTTATAATCTAATAATTGTTACAAAATACATTTTTATAAGAAGAAAAATTAATTAACAATTGTTATAAAAAATGTTTTAAAACCATACATGATAATTTATTGGGAGATGAAATAATCCCTATAGAAATACTCCTAGATAATAAAAAAATCAATATCAGTAAACAGCAAGAGCAGGATCTTCATCGCATACTGATCTGTTTTATCGATCAGATCAACTATGATAGTGACAATCAGGAATGGGAAACATTTCTCATTCGAGGAAAAAAATAGATCAATTCTTATCTTTAAAAAAGGAAATTATCTAAAAAAATGAATCTTTTCTATTCTCTTCTTTATCTGGTAATACTATGAAACTGTAGCATGAATCAAGAAAAATATTTATAAAAAAACACTGCTCAATAACATGTAAATAACATAAAAACCATCAGTATTTTAACCATCATAGTTATATCCTCAGCTTTTCTCCCTTCCTCTTTCTCATCAGCCTCATCCTATGTATCTTGCTACCTTCCACATTGTGCTACGTATATCTTTAGTGACCATCTCATGGTTGTTTTTGGTATTCAGTCTTCCAATGATCCTTTTTTTCACAAAGAAACACGTATCGAAAAACAACATTCTCTAAAAAAAATACAGCTGTAAGTATCAACATATTATCAAAAAGATTCCACGATGGATTTGAAAAATGAAATAATCATTCATGCCCATTTCATAGTAGTAATCACTAAATAAGAAAACAATATGTCTATCATGATGACCCAGTCCCGTTCACCATTTTTAACGGCCAATCAAATGGCAATCATCTTTATTCTCATTCCAACAATCCTTACTTTTCTAGGAATATTCTACTTTCAATATCCCCTTCAAGAATGGGTTGACTATATTGTCCCCCTTCCTCTTTTTGTAGGATTAATTCTTCTTCTCATTGGATCATTTATCAAAGAAAGGTTGATTGCAAAGAAACTTCGTATCATCGGTTGGATTGTGTTTTCATTCTACTGGGCAACCCAACCAAACACTCTCTATTATGCCGAACAACAGGACATCTTCAACGCATCTCTTGTAATCATTGGTATCTATGTGTTACATTATTTTGCTTATCACGACTGGCTTAGCATCAAGAATAACAACGACATCCATAGTCTCCGTTGGATTGCAGGTGCATCAGCGCTTGCTGGTCTCATCTATTTCACTATCGATCTTACACCCCTCGCAGAATTACTCATCGACTCAGTCGCGGTGCAAAGCGCTATTCTTCTGAATGCATTCACTGATGGAGTTACCGTCAATGCACCATTTCTTTTTTTCCAACAGGCAAATATCCGCATCATCTTTGCTTGTACAGCGGTACAATCAATGGTCATCTTTGTTGGAATGATTTTACCACTCCCACAGGTAAGTAAAAAACGAAAACTCTACGGACTCCTCATCACCATTGTTCCGATCTACTTTCTCAATCTAATCAGAAATGCAGGTATTACCTATCTTGTAGGAATTTATGGAGATGATTTTTTCAGTATTGCACACAACTACATCGGCAAAGGAGGTAGTCTTATCGCTCTTATTGTTCTGTTGTTTATCGTTGCAAAAATCATCCCTGAAATCTTTGATGAAATCCTTTCATTAATCGATCTTCCAAAACAACAGGGTCCAATTGAGTCATTCATCCAGAACCATTTTCGGAGAACAACTAAATGAAGATTGCAAATGGAACCAAATGGTGGATACTCACCCCGCTCATATGTGCTCTTGTACTCTTTGTCCTAAGTATGATTCTTTCAGGTTTTCTGCAGAGAATTGTTTTTGTTTTTTCACTGCTTTTTTTTCTTCTCAGTGCCGTGTTTCTTGTTTTTTTCAGAGATCCCGACCGGAAAATCGGTTCTGGAATCGTTGCGGTTGCCGATGGAAAGATACAATCCATTGAACACCTCACCGATGACTATGTGGGCACAAGCGTCTTCATCTCCACCTTCATGAATATCAATAACGTCCATGTGAACCGCATGCCCATTGATGGAATCATCAAAAAAATCAGCCATATACCCGGATCACACCTTCCCGCCTTCACTAAGGATTCAAAGCGAAATGAACGAATCATCTATGAAGTAGAAAGTAAAATCGGGCCAGTAAAAATCATTCAAATCGCTGGAACTCTTGCACGACGGATCGTTCCCTATGTCACAGAAAAAGATCAGTTGAAAAAAGGTGACAAGCTGGGTATCATTCGACTTGGTTCACGGGTTGATCTCTATTTACCAAAACAGGCTATCGCAAGTCTTACTATCAAACAAGGGAAAAAAATACGAGCAGGGGTGGACCGGATTGCAATCATCCATGATTAAATATGTCACCATCGCAGATCTGATCAGCATGCTCAATATCGGATTTGGATTCCTAGCTATCTTCATATTATCATCAGATCTTTTCTTTTCAGGGTTTTTACGGATACATGTGGCATTTTCATTGATTTTACTTGCCCTTCTCGCCGATGGTTTAGATGGCATCATTGCCCGACGAACAAACCCTGGATCACTCGGAGAATACATCGAATCCATGGCGGATATGACCAGCATGGGCATTGCCCCGATCATCTTCATATACACACAGTATCAGAAGATCATCCATATTGATACGGTCTATCAAATCCTTTTTCTAGCTGGCTTTTTTCTTTATTTATTTCTTTGCGTCATTCGACTAGCCTGCTTTCATCAGATGAAAAATGATGAATACTTCATCGGTCTTCCAGCATCAGCAGCAACCATCATGCTTCTGATCCTTGCCTCTTTTTCCATTCAGCCAATAGTGATGATTGCAAGCCTTGTGCTGATTTCTCTTCTGTTGATTTCCTCGTTTCCCTTTCCAAAAACAGATAGACGAATCAATGCCATCGCAAGCATTCTCATCCTGCTCGCTATCATCTTTGGGGCATGGTATCAGGTCATCTTTTTATCTCTTCTTTTTAGTTGTGTTCTTTTTTATGCAATTGGTGGG
>CAZQMI010000038.1:0-20313 GCA_964594475.1 uncultured Thermoplasmatales archaeon | reverse complement strand
AAAAAATTGCCTGCATCAGGTCCCTTTTTATTTATTTTTGAGATGATGAATTAGAAATCCTCAATGATAATTCAAAATTTTTTTACAAGAAATGCATAATAGGTGAGAGAGAAAGGGAGAAGAGAATAAGATAATTTGATACCTCCTTCTCTCTCAAGACCATTTTCCGGTCTACGAAACACCCTCTGATATTTCGTATCTTGCCTCCTTTAAGCAACATCGCAAATTGTGCTTTTCATTAATAATATTTTCTAAATATAATAATATATAATTATAGAATAATAATCAATGATCTTGGAAAACAAATCACTGAGATCATATCATTATTTTGAGTTATCTTTAAATAATATACTCCTATTCCGATGTTCTAACAGGCGGATTGACATGGCTAAATTTCCTGAAGCTGAGAATCGGTTATTAAATAAAAAAATTTGCATGAGTTGCGGAGCCACGAATCCAATGCGAGCAAGAAGATGTCGGCGTTGCCGATCAAATGAGCTTCGTGTGAAAGCAAAAGAGGGCCGAGGAGTATAATTATTCTTCATTCTTGCTAAACCGTCATCTTTAAGAGTCTATTTTTCTTTTCCCTTGAGCAGGTTGGAACTGCATGCCGGAAACAAAAATCAAAAAGAACGAGGATTTTAATGAATGGTACAATGAAATCGTTGAGCTGGCTGATTTATGTGATAAACGGTATCCAATCAAGGGAATGAACGTCTGGCGACCATTTGGCTGGAAGGTCATGACCCATATAGATTCATTGATTCGTGAAGAGATGAAACAAACAGACCATCAGGAGGTTAATTTCCCATTATTGATTCCTGAATCGCTTTTTGATAAAGAAGCTCAACATATCGAGGGATTCGGAAGTGAGGTATTTTGGATCACACATGCAGGCCATAATGAACTGGACGAGCGTTGGTTGCTTCGGCCAACAAGTGAAACCGCGATGTATCCAGTGTTTTCATTGTGGATTCGGTCTCATGCTGATCTTCCGTTGAAAACCTATCAAATAGTAAATACGTTTAGATATGAAACTAAGCAAACCAGAGCGTTTATTCGAGTGAGGGAAATTCATTTTTTTGAAGCACACACCTGCCATGTGGATTTCGAAGATGCAGAACGACAGGTTAAAGAAGATAAGGAGATTGCTAACCGATTGCTTGGTAAGCTTTGTCTTCCATATATTTTTTGTAAACGGCCTGAATGGGATAAGTTTGCAGGTGCCTTTTACACGATTAGTATTGATGTGCTTATGCCTTCCCTGCGAACATTGCAGCTTGGCTCCATACATCAATATAAGGATAACTTTTCAAAACCATATGAGATATCCTATGAAGCTGAGAATGGAAGTCATCAGTTCTGTCATCAAACAACGTATGGGATGAGTGAACGTATCCTTGGTGCCATCGTCGGTATTCATGGCGATAATAAGGGATTAGTGCTTCCTCCTGAAGTGGCACCGATTCAAGTAGTTATCATCCCTATTATTTTCAAAGGAAAAACGGATATGGTTATGAATGCTTGTCAAGGTGTAATCAAGCAATTGAGACAAAATGGTATTCGTGTTCATATCGATGATCGCGATATAACTCCGGGAAACAAATTTTATGATTGGGAGTTAAAGGGAGTGCCTCTGCGTCTTGAGATTGGGCCTAGAGATGTTGAAAATAATCAAGTGGTCGTGGTAGCTAGAGATACTGGTGAGAAACAGTTTGTTCCCCAGGATTCAATATCTTCTTTTGTCACTGAGCAGTTATCTGCGTTAGCTGATCGATTGCTTGAACGTGCTGAGTCGATACTCAAAAAGAATACACATTTCGTTGAAACCATTGAAGAGGCAAAAGATCTGAAGGGCATCATTCATATTCCTTGGTGTAATCAAGATGATTGTGCACTTGAAATCGAAGACCTGCTTGATGGAAATACTTTGGGAGAACCAATTGAGAATCAAAAGATAGATGATAAAAGATGTCCCTTATGTGGTAAAAAAGCTATGACTTGGATGCGTTTTGCGAAATCATATTAGGAGGAAAAGAAAAATGAGTGAATCGGTTTCAAAAATGATAAGAGAATATATTTTTGGATTGAGCTTGGTGACCTTGATAATAGGTGGGATTCTTGTTCTTTTTGGTATTCTTGGTATTTGGATGAAACAAGTTCTTGTGGACCTTGTTAATGTTTCAAATGATGTGTTGATTTGGGCTCCATATATATTGATTATTGGATTCATCCTTTTAGTCGCAGGTATTTGGTATTGCTATGATTATTTGAGAAATAAGAAAAGGTTGCTTGAGGATTTACAGACCAATAAACGATCCGAGTTTTGTAAGAATCATGCGGCGCTGAAGAATGCTGCCAAGCGTCTTCCTTCAAAGTATCAGGAGATGCTTGCGGAAAAAGAAAAGGAACTCCGGGTAAAATGAATCTACCAAAATCACAGATAAATTATGATGCTGTGTAGGTGGTGATCAGATATTCCTCGTTTTATTGTTATTTTAGCGGAACCAAAGTATAGTGGAAATATTGGAGCGGTGGCTCGGGTGATGATGAATTTTGATGTTCATCAACTGGTATTGGTCAATCCGGCTGTCCTTGATGATGAGTGTTACATCCGAGCGGTGCATGCACATAATATTCTTGATGACGCTCGTATTGTTGAATCATTTGATGACGCCGTCAGAGACATAGATTTCTCGGTTGCCACGTCCTCAATTCGGACTATTTCTGAAAAGAAACATTTACGAAATCCAGTGTTTTTAGATGATTTCGTCAATGATATCTGTGATGTTGAAGGTTCAGTTGGTTTAGTGTTTGGCCGTGAGGATTATGGTTTGTTCAATGATGAAATTGCAAAGTGTGATCTGATGCTTAAAATTCCAACTAGTGATTCTTATTCCTCATTGAATCTTTCCCACGCGGTTGCATTGGTTCTCTATCGTCTTTTTATGAATCAACAAGTGCAACAACAGAAGAGACGTGTACTTGATAATACAGAGAAAAACCATCTTTTTGAAGCGTTTTCTTGTTTGCTTGATGCTATTGAATATCCAGCTCACAAAAGAGAGAAAACAATGGTGATGTTTAAACGAATAATGGGCAGATCTCTTCCTTCTAAATGGGAGTATCATACCTTGATGGGAGTGATTCGTACGGCAGCTGAAAAAATTAAGAAGTTAAGTTAAGTTCCCTTTCAATTAGACTATATGGTTTCTATGTCAAAGAGAACATGACTGTTTTTTAGTGCAGAGTGAACTTTATCTGCAAACCAGATGAGTTCTTCGACATCGGTTGATTCCGAATCCCATTCGTAAACAAAGTCATAATTACCTTTGGTGGCTTTGAATCCCATGTTGAGCAGGAGATCTTTAATTTCTGATGGGCTGTCCCCTTCACTGCTGAACAGGATTTTAAGGTATGTTTTCATAGTTGGTCACGAAATCATATGAATTCAATCATTTGTCTTAAACATTGCGATAAGAAAAACGTTTAGATTGAATAGATGGGAAAAGGGATGAAACAGAGGATAAGGATGCCAAGAGCTGCAAAAAAGAGTAGTTTTCTTTTGTTATCAAGTGGAGTGTCATCATTTAAAGGGGGTGGATGGACGACACCGATGAGAAGAATAATGATGAAAGCAAAGAACCACCAACCTGTAAAGACCATGATGATGACAGCGATCCAACTAGCATATTTTTGTTTGTCTCCCAGTACTGCTCGAAAGATATGGCCCCCATCAAGTTGACCTGCGGGAAGAAGATTAATGGATGTGATGAGAAGGCCAATCCATCCTGCAAAGGCAACCGCATTCAGGTCAAGAGCGAATCCTTGAGGGAGTTGGACAAGTAAATCTGAAAGAAGATAGAATAACAATGATGTACCAAGTACAGTTTCCCCAGTGCTCAGTGAGGAAAGAGGAACTACTTCTGAGGTCATGATGCCAATAATGGTGACGGGAACGGCAATAATGAATCCAGCGATAGGACCTGAAATACCAACATCAAAGAGTGCTTTTTTATCAGGCATGGGATCATGACTTGAGATGAGCGCGCCAAAGGTTCCAATGTTGAAGCCAGGTAGGATGGGTGGAACAGGGATAAAGAAGGGAAGTGACGTGTTGAGATCATGTTTTTTTGAGTAGAAATAATGGCCCATCTCATGAATAAAAAGGATACTCATGAGAGGAAGGGAAAAGAGAATAGCTCCATAGAATAGATTTTCTGGTTGAAAGACGGAAAGGGCATCTGGTAGGGACTGGATATCAGAAAAACCCATATGGAGCAAAGATCCAGTGAGGATGGTGGTGATGATGGTGGCAATCAGCAGTGCAAAATTTACCCAGATCGGTCTGCTTTTTTGTTTTGGTTTTTGAAGAACATAGATAATGTATTCTCCATGTTCTTTTCGCAGTAATGGAATATATCCACTTGATGAAAGAATTTTTCGTAAGGATTCGAATTTCTCATCCAAACGATCTTCATCGATGTTGGCATAAAAAAGAACGGCATTTTCTGAGAATTTGAGATCATAGAACGGAAAACGACTGCCGATTTCCCGTTTCAAGAGTTCAAGGTCAAAAGACAGGTTGGTTTTGTTCTGTTTCCAGGGTTGAGGCATAACTATTATTATTGTACAAAGTTCTCTTTTATAATACTTGTGTTTCTCACTAGATACGAAATGGAAAATGGAACCCATGATGAACAGCATCTTTATGTATAGTGGTTCTGTTCCGGGTTCAGTGATTGTAGTATGTCATTAACCGTAGTTATTGGTACCCAATGGGGTGATGAAGGTAAAGGGAAAATCGTTGATTATTTTTCAAAGGATGCTGATTTTGTTGTTCGATTTCAAGGAGGCAATAATGCAGGTCATACTATTAAGACAAAGCAGGAGGTCTATAAACTCCATATTATTCCATCTGGAGTAATTCAGGGAAAAACGGGTGTCATTGGCAATGGATGTGTAGTTGATCCTGAGGTTTTAATCGGTGAAATCGATGAATTGACATCTAGAGGTATTAATCCTGAGCTGATGATTAGTAATCGGGTTCATTTGATTATGCCCTATCATCGAATTCTGGATGGGGTATCTGAACAGTTATTGAAGGATGAAAAGATTGGTACCACAAAGCGAGGTATTGGGCCTTGCTACAGTGATAAGATTGCCCGTAATGGAATACGAGCGATCGATATTTTAAGTGAAAAACGATTGGAAGAGAGATTGAAAACCATTTTACCGGTGAAAAAGAAATTTTTTAAGGCATATGGTATAAAAAAGAATCTTGATCTTAATGAAATTAAGAGTAACTATATCAAATTTGGTAAAAAACTTGCTCCATATATTACCGATACCACTGTATTATTAAATCAAGCCTTCTCAAAGGGAAAAAAGATCTTGTTTGAAGGAGCGCAAGGTACCATGCTTGATGTTGATTTTGGTACTTATCCCTTTACCACGTCTTCTCATGTCATTGTTGGTGGATCATCGATAGGAACAGGAATTGCCCCGCGATATATTCAGAATGTTATTGGTGTTGTGAAAGCCTATACCACTCGTGTGGGGAAAGGTCCCATGCCTACAGAGCTTATTGATAATATTGGAGAACATATTCAAACAAGGGGCCATGAATTTGGAACCACCACCAGTAGACCTCGCCGGTGTGGTTGGCTTGACTTGGTAGTAGTCAAGCATGCCTGTATGCTTTCTGGTGTATCACAGCTTGCCATCACCAAACTGGACGTGCTCAATGATCTTGAGAGCTTGAAGATCTGCACTCATTATCTAATGAATGGGAAAAAAATTGATACCATGCCCGCATCTGTCGATCAGCTGCAACAATGCACACCCGTATATAAGGAATTTGATGGATGGAAAACCACTTTGGATCAACCAAAGAATATGAATGATCTTCCAAAGAATACACGTTCATATCTTGATTTCATTGCTGAGTATGTACAGGTTCCTATAACAGTTGTTTCAACGGGTCCGGATAGGGATGAAACCTTTGTGGTGAAACCATAACCTTTAGATAACATTATGAACGGATAATGCGGTCTGGATCCATCGAATATAGGAGTTGCATGCTGCTCGTAAAGTAGATGTTTGCCGTGCGGCTATGCTAAGCCTGAGGGTTTTTTCGTTTATGACCATATTTATATGGGTATGTGGTATGTTTTTTAGTAATTCTGGGTTAAGTGATTCAGCAATCACTCGTGCTTCATCAGGTGAATCAAAGTGGATACTGAGTGTGACTTCTTTCATATGCTCTGTGTTTCCATTCATATTTTTTTAAACATATCCTTTGAGGGTTAAGATGTTTGGATCGACTTGAGAGATTATTCGGGGTTCATCTCTACTAACCTGTTTGATTTCCTTAACTTGAACATTAATCTCTGGACCGAATTTTTTCTGGAACCCATCAACAAAGACATCAGTGATCTGTTGAAGTGTTGGTGGAACCTGTTTCAAGGAGTCATCGATGACCACTCCGATTTCAATATGATCTAGATCCGTTTGCACCACCTTCATATCTCTGACTTTACTGGTATGAAGCTCATGAAGAAGACGACTGAACACTGAAGTAAGCGATGATGCAAGCACGATTTTTCCATCTTTTCGATACAATCTGATACTATCACGGCCATATATCTTATGAATGAGATTTCCAGAGAGACCGCAGTCATGTTGTTCATGTAGTGGTGCCACGATATCATTGATAGCATCATATCTTATTATTGGGGTTCCTCCACCATAGAGTTTAGTGACCAAGAGATTTCCTGGTTGCTTTGATTTCACTGGTTTTTGATCATTATCGATGAATTCGAGTTGTAAAAAATCAGACATGATATGATAAATCTGTTGTTGAGGACATTGAAAAGCAATGGGGCCGGTCTCTGTCGCTCCGTATACCTCATATACTGTACAGTCAAAAACACGTTCGATGAAGTGTTTTAATCGTGGATCAAGAAGGGCTCCGGTTGATGCAATGACTTTTGGAGAAAGCTGTGCTTCTTTTCCTTGTTTTTTCAGCACTGCAAGATGACCGAGCATGCCCGTATATCCTCCAATAAAATCTGGTTGAAAACAAGATAATGCAGAAAGTACGTTCTCTGGTTTATCATTGGTATCCAACCATTGGATCTTGTCATATAATCCTTTGAACCATGATTGCGGAAGGATTCCTCGTTTCACATAGCCGGTTTCAGCGGTATGTGGAGCAAAATCACCAATGATGGAAAGTTTCTGTTTCCTCCAGTTCAATCCGTATTCTTGAACGGTTCGTAAGTATCCAAATAATCCAAGAATGATTTCATTCATGGTCACATATATGGACAATGATTTTCCAGTTGTCCCAGACGTTGAAACTTTGATAACCTTTGATATATTTGTCAATGTTGAAATTAACTCTGTTGGGTCCCGGCCTGTAAAATCATCTTTAGTGATAATGGGAAGTTTTTTAAGATCATCCATACATCGGATATCATTTGGATGAACACGATGTTTTTTATAAAGCTCATGATAAAGGGGAACGGTATAGGCAAAGGAGATCATGGACCGCAGTTTATTGTTTCGATATTTTGCGAGTTGATCATTTGAAAGTCGACGAAGTCGATTAATATCAAAGAGATAACTTCTGAGGATGGAGAAAAGAAAAAAGGGATTATAAAACGGGTTCATGTAATCACCATTACTCTGCTGCCAATAGAAACCATTACTTATATAGCTTTCATGTATTCATCACCTAGGTTGTCATGAAGATTGTGCTAATTGAGCAGGTGAGGCCTAAGAAAACAAAATCAAATGTTTTCGAAAAGAACCTATTGACCTCTTTTTCTATTCTCCCCACTTTATATGTTCGTCGTCTTGCTGTGTGTATTCCAAAGGAGCATGAGGTACGAATCATTAATGAACGATATAATGCTGTGCAGGTTCCTGATGATGTTGATGTTGTCATCATTCATTTCACAACTGCTTCAGCCTATCGGGCTTATCAAATTGCAGATCTATTGAGAAAAAGAGGGTTTACCATTGTTCTTTGCGGGCTGCATGCTTCAGCCTTGCCAGATGAAGCCTTACAACACGCTGATAGTATTCTTTTAGGACGGGGAGAGGGAAATGTACTTAATCTTCTTGAAGACCTTGAAAAAGATAGATTGCGAAAAATGTATCCTCCGCGAAGATATGAAACGGTCTCTGTTCCCCCGACGAATGTTCATCTACCTGGTTTTGTTCTCATGGGTGCAGTGGAAGCAACTCGTGGTTGTCCCTATCAATGTCGTTTTTGCCCTGAGGCAAATACACCAATGGGATCATCATTTTATAAACGACCAGTTAAAGAAATCATTGATGAAATAAGACAAATCCCACATAAGATAATCATGTTTTATGATGCTTCTTTAACTATCAACCCGGCCTTCACCAAGGAATTATTTCAACAGATGAAATCGTTGAATAAACGGTTTTTCTGCAATGGCAATGTAGACACACTTTCCAAAGACGAGGAGTTGGTGAAATTATCTCATCAAGCAGGTTGTATTGCATGGTTGGTCGGTTTCGAATCGGTGTCTCAGAAGACCATTGATGCCGTTGGGAAATCAACTAATGTAATTGAGAAATATGGTAGCGTTGTTGATCTGATCCATCAATATAAGATGGCCGTGATTGGTGATTTCATGTTTGGTTTTGATTCAGATACTCCATCAGTTTTTGATAATACCCTCACCTTCATTAGAAAGCTACGTATTGATGTTGCGGATTTTTCCATTCTGACTCCATTTCCCGGGACGCCTTTGTTTGATCAATTTGATCGAGAAAACCGGTTGATCACCAGGGATTGGTCAAAATACAGCATGAATAATGTGGTGTTTCGACCTAAACAGATGAGTCCAGATGAACTGAAAAATGGGGTAAATATGCTTTATCAATCGTTTTATCAGCCATTGGATTCAATGCGCAGGATAAGCATTGCTTTTACTTCCGGTCTATACCCCGGAATGGCTGTTTTTTCAAGACATTTGATTTCACTGATAGCTCGAAGTCATTTGAGCGCATCATCAAAATAAGATAAAGGCGATGATCTGTTTTTCATCGGATGCGCTTTTTCCGGTTTCGTCATAGGCAACTGCTCTGAGGTTATGACGGAATTGAAGTAGTGATGGACCGGTTAATTTCCATGTGTATGGTTCTTGATCAAATACACAGACCAGTTCATCATCAACATAAAGTTCAACTTTGCTTATTGCTTGGTCATTTGGATCGGATGCCTGGATGGTGATGTCTGTTCTTCCTATGAGAATGGTATTTTTAAGGGTTAATGATGTAAGAATTGGGTTTCCTAAAATATGGATCTTTCCGTTTTTCGGGGAAGTAAATCCAACTGAGGGTGGAAGATTTGCTTCTTCAACGAGGTCTGCAGCATCTGCATTATCCACATAATAGGCATTAAATGGTTGTCCATCTGGAGGATTGGAATATTGCTGGTTTTTTTCAATTCCAAAAAGAACGGCATATACTCTCAGGTTTTCAAAATCTTCATAGATTGAGACATCAAAACTTTTAGTGAAATTCTTTTGACTCTTCTTTGGGATTTCAATGGGTTCATTGAGCAAAAATTCAAGGAACGCATTATGATAACGGTTGCCATCGTAATCACTGTATGTTGTGGAGATGATTTCGGTAAGATAAAGCCTGAGTGTTCCGGTGTATGCACTACCTTCGTTGTTTTGTACTCGAATAGTTACCATCGCTTGCGTTGTGGTATTCAGTTTTTCAGCAGTGACATTAATGGAAATGTTAAATCCATCTCGAGAAAGCGCTGATTGAATGGCATCCTCATAGGCACCTTTTTGCTTGGCTCCTAAAATGACCTGATATCCTCCATCAACGTACACGGTTGGATTCCCATATTGATTATAATGACTATTTAACCAGTTATCTGCGGTCGGGTTATCTTGTATCATGCTTACATAGTAAAATGGATAGTTCCCAGATGCTGAAAGTGTTTCAAGATGATTTGCAACTGTTGGGCAATGTGTACAATCCGAAGCAGTGCTTTCTTCGATAAAGACGTAACGAGCGTAAGAGATAGATGAATCACTACCAGACGAATTCTCAAGGACGTAAATGGTATAATAGCTACTCCCATTGGTTGAAGGATCTCCAATTGGTCCGTTTCCTGCTTTGTCATCAACGGTGACAAAATAGGCATAATTTTCACTGATGGATGAGGGAATTTGCCAGGAATAGCTTTTATTCAGTATCGATACATTGGTCCAAGTGCTCTCATTGAGAAATCGATAATGCAAGGTTGCATTGGTAACTTTCACATTATCTGAAAAATTTACGGAAACCGTTGCTTTTTCTCCAGCATCAATTGAGAAATCCTGTGATAGAACAGTGAGCTCTGGTGCGGTATTGTCTTCTTCAGCGTTATTTGAGAAGAAGAGAACATAGGCTGATATGATGATAATAATGGCAATGATGCTGTAAAGAGCGATTCTGATTTCCCGGGTAAACATCATAGATGATCAACTAATTTTTATGCTTTAATTAATATTATTTATAAATATTATACTATTTGGATTTTATGCATATATATTCCTATTGTGGTATTGAATGATAGGAAATGTTTTTTTATTCAAATACAATGCTATCGGCTTGATCAGCGAAAAATCCAATGTACCGTTGGGTGAATTGTGGACTATCGTATCCTATACGATAATGTGGTATAATATGAAACACTGCTGAGGAAATCATGATGTTGTCTTTGTGGATATCAGGAAATTGTAATCCATTATGATCTTCTTTACCATCCCACCGAGCTGTAATGGTCTTAGTTTGTTTTGGAAGTAGAAATACAGGTTGATTCACCGCGAAATCAAGCATAGCATGATGATATGATTCATTTGAATAATCCTTCCATCTTGATTCAATCTCTGAAATATAGGTTCTCAGGGTTCCAATATATGGAAGGATTCGATTATTGGTAATGGTTATTTCAAAGGATATTTCAGCGTTTCCCTCCCAAGTAGCTTCTGTCAGAAGATCGATGTCTTTGATGGTGACACGGTCAAGACAATCTTGAATTAGATTTTGATAGGAATCTTTCGTATCCTCAAGGGTGCCTAGTGTGCCAACTAGATTGTTATATCCTCCATCAAAATAGACAGAAGGAATTGCTACATTGAAAAAACCTGATCGGGATCGTTGATTTGCGTTTTTATTGACATCTGAAACGAGTGTCACATAGGTGAATGGATCGGTTGTCTCTTGATAGACCTCATAGATTGCATTGGACGCAAGCGGACAGTTTGGACACCATGTGGTAGTTGCGTATTCAGCAAAAACGGTATGGGTGCTTTTATCAAGTGGTCTTGATGTTATGTTTTGGTCTATTTCCTTTTTTAATTGTGTTTCAGTCTGTTGCGAAAAAGCAACTGATGAAAACAAAATTATAAAACAGATGCTTATTATAACTATTTTTTTCATTGATAATCAGTCCCCAGTTTTTTTTCAGAATCGTTTTTGATTCTTTCCTATATCTTTAAATAAATATGTTATTATCAATATTTAATATTAACGCTTGTTAAATAAATTAGATTGATGAAAATGGATATAGTGGTAATGTTAACCCGTAATTTTCTGAATAATCAAGTATTAATGAATTCAGAAAGGAAATTGAATCAATAGTTAAAGAAGATTTTTTATTGAAATTAAAAAAAATTAATTTGATGTGATATTAGATTTATATTCAAATTTTTTTTGTTTATTAATTCATTTAAAGTAAAAAATGAAGATATATATTATTTAAAAAAACAGATACCCGGCCATGTATCCATGTAGATCTTTTGACCCCAATAGTTTCTAAAATAATAATTATCATCTTGAAAAAATATATAGATTTATAAATGAAGATGTGATATGGATATTTGGATTTTGAGGTGGATTAATGTTAATACCAGGTTCAGATGATGAAAAAGATTATATTCAATACCTTTTGCAAAAACATAAGCAAAAATCACCCTGATTATATTGGAAGGGATTTTAAATAATTCTATATTTGAATCTTTTTCCATGTATAATAACAACATTTTTAATTCATAGATCACTATAATATTGGTATGTATCTGATTAAAAGGATCATTGCTTCGTTCATCATCCTTATTTTAATTATTATAATCTGGGTTCCGGGCTTCACATCTATTCATAGGATTAGTGATTATGATCCATTTAATCCTCTAAGGTATACAAGTATTATCATTTCAGATGACAACCCCTATTTTGGAATAATCGGTTCATCTTATGCATGTCGGTATCGTAACGATTCATCTGATATATTTTATCCATTACTAGTTGCAAAGAATAATCACTGTACTCAAAAACAGAATAGATTTCTACAAGGTTATCATAAAAATCCAATAACGCTTCTTTTTGGGAGTGTAGAAAATGTCACGGGAGAATGTATTTCATTTTCAGCGGATCCTGCTACTCTTTCCTTAGATATAGCCGCCCAGGTATATCAAACCTCATCATCTGTTCTTATACTTCCCGTGGGATCAGCACAGGATTATAAACTCTCCCTTATTGCCTGTCCATTGGCTAGTTATCTGGATATACCCGTGTTGTTATATCAGAACAATAGCGCGGGGATACAATCTGTTTTGAATAAATTACAGGTATCCACCATCTACGTAGTTGGTAATATCAATGAACCATGGAGTGTGCCCAATCAGATTCATTTGCGTACCATTGAAGAAATTCATCATAATCAATTGATAGTGTTGAAACAACGATTTCAAAAAATCAATTATCTCACATTAACAAATCCAGTTGATGTGCAACCAAGAATTGTTGAAAATACAGAAAAAATATACATAAATAAATATCTTTCACATCTGGGTGTAACCGGCCTGGGAAAATCGATTACAATATCTGGTACAGATACAGTGGAGTTCAATATTTCTATACCTGATGGTGTAAATAGCGTTCAGGTTCAAGCTAGACTCCTCGATGATAGAAGCCTGTTTCGCCATCTTTCACTCATTGATCCAGTTATAAGCCTGAAAATAAGGGATCCATTGAATAACGTCGCGTCTTATGCACTGAGTCCTGCAGTGGATCGATATTCAGTGAACGCTGAATCGCTAACCTGTGATCGACCAGGTGAATATTCAGTTTATTTGCATGTGTATCATGGCTTAAGAGGAGGGTTTTTCAGCATCAGAGGATTCTCCCATGTTGATGCTTTATTAAATATCAGCATAACCATTCAACGAATGAGCAGCACTCATTATCCTCTCATTCCTAAACTCTCACTGCTTGCACCTTATCTAACCAGTACCCATGGTGGAATTATCATTGCCAATGAATCCTTTGCCTTGACCTCAGAAGGATATGATAAATATGCGTGCAACACAAGTACTGGTCCATGGTATGATGAATCACTTCATTCATTTAACAATCACAAGGTAAATCAGACCATTCAACATTTAACTGACGTTTTAACGTTGATGGAGCAGCATCAAATTCTATCATCCTACCTAGATGGCCCGGCATGGATGGCTATCCTTGGCGATACCAATATGATTCCTATGTATTACTATGGACCATCTCAACGAAACATACCGGAAAAAGGTCTTCCATCTGATAATCCTTATTCATTGAATCATATGCTTTCAACAGGCAGAGTCATTGCTCCATCAGTATCAGACACCTCTCTTTTAATCTGTCGAACCTTGTTCTATCAGGAAATTTGTGGTGAGCCTATTCAGGGTGATGAGTGGTTTTCTTCATTTCATTTTGTGTTTGGTGAAGGATTCGGTGAAACAGGAGGATTCTTTCATCAAATACCCTATGCTTCAGAAATCACTGAATACGGGTTTGACCCAACGGTGTATGGTAATCTTAGAAACAGTAGACAGGCCGCTGAACGATTGGCAATATATTCACAGGCAACCTATATTGAATACCTTGGTCATGGTGACTGGTTTTGGTTCACCCCCTCACTATATGGTGTTGATATGTATCATCAAGCGATTGATGTTGCCACTATGAGTGGATGGTTGTTTGATCGACCCAATGTCTTTCTCAGCTCTGCGTGTTTGATGGGACGGGTTGATGGAGTTGCTGCTGATATGAATATTGGTCTTTCAATTCTCTCAGCTGGTGCGAATGCCTTTATTGGTGCTACTCGGGAAACCGGACAAGAAGCAGGATTGGAACTCTTGGAAAATGGTTTAATTGTAGATAATCTCAGTATGGGTGAGGCGTTACGATTGGAAAAAAGAAATGATAAGCAAGCTCCCACTTATTTGGTACGAACATTGTATGGTGATCCAGCGTTTAACCCATATGAGCCAAATAATGGGTTTAGCAATCAAGGCCGTCCGGTGAACTGAAGAAAAATCGGTTCTTTTTATATGTATTCGATATCTCCGGTGATGATTTCTTGTCTTCCTTGCTCGGTGTTCAGTTTTAATCCTCCAGTTTCAGTGATGCCAGTGGCTTTTCCTTCTATGATAGTATGTTCTTTTTTCACTCGGATGGTTTTTCCAATAATATCGGTATGATTGATCCATTCCTGTTGTATCAAATGAAGATGTTTTGCTTGAACCTGTTCATAGAGAAAATCAAATTCCATTAATATTTTCCTGAGAAGCTGAACTATGGAAACCGTTGATTGTGTTTCTTGTTTGAGAGTAGTTGCTTTCTTTTTAAGGGAAGGATCAAGGTCGTTGTTGACATTGATTCCCATGCCAATAATCATGTAATGGATGCTATCAATCTCTGCATCCAGTTCAGTGAGTATTCCTGCTATTTTTTTACCGTTGAGAAGAATGTCATTGGGCCATTTGATGAATGATTTCATATTGGTAATATGTTTTATTGCTTTGACAATGGCAACTGAAGCGGCCATGGTCACACTCATTGCTTGTGATGGAAGAAGCGGTGGATGAAGGATGACTGAAAACCATAATCCTCCCTGTTTTGAATACCATGTTCGTGTTTTTCTTCCTTTTCCCATGGTTTGCACACTTGAGACAATCACAGTTCCATCACTGTGCTTTTTTTGTATCAGGGATTTTGCATAGGTATTGGTCGAGGGAAGGAATGGAAAGTAATGAACAGTTTTTCCAATAAGCATAGTTTTTAAATCGATAGTGATTTCCTCTGACACTGGAAGATCTGGTGATGAGACAAGGCGATATCCTTTGTTTTTAATGGAATTGATCTGATATCCTTTTGTTTTTAATTGTTGGATTTGTTTCCATACTGCAGTTCTAGACAGATCGAGTTGCTGGGCAATGTGTTCACCTGAGATGATCTGATGATTTTTCAGCAGGTGAAGGATTTTTTCTCGTGTTGTTTTCATGATCGAAACACCAATAATGGAATGAGTGAAATCGATAAGCCGATAAGAACTGCATATTCAGCAAACGGGCCTATTTGTAACCAGATCAATGAACTAATTCCTCCAAGGATGAGACTATATTGAGCTCCCTGAGAGGTTACCATTGTTTTCTTTTTATATAATCCAAACAGAACGGGAAGTGTGAGTCCTGCGGTAAATACAGTGTAAGCGAGTTGTAGAGTATCAAGAATTCCTCCAAGCTGGGAGTGAAATACCGCAAGCAAGAGGGCGGCGATGGCTATGATGATGATGCCGATTCGTGAGATGGTCATGCTATGTTTTTTAGTAATATCCACACTGAGAATGGTTCCAGCTGAGAGTAGACAGGAATCAGCTGATGACATCATTACTGAGAGAAATGCTGCCAACACGATGCCGGATAATAAAGGAGGGAGACTATTAATGGCTAAGGGAATAGCAAGAGCAGGTGTGGTCACATTTGCATGAATTGATGGGGTAACCACTGCTGAAAGCGCGATGATACCGATTGCCGCAGCAAAGAGTAATTTGAACATACCAGAGACGATACTAGCTTTTTTCGCGGTATGAACATCTTTAGCAGAAAGTATTTTTGAGTAAATATCTGGTCCAACGACATGGGGGAAAAACATCATGAAAAAAATAGAAAGAGCGGAAATAAATCCGATATGATCATTGATGGGGAAGGAGAGATGTGATGCTGAAAGCGTGTCGAAATAAGGAAGTGCTTGCATGAAGAGCAGCGGTGTTGCGATCAGCAGTATTCCTGCGACCATCACTAGGAATTGTATGAGATCGGTCGAGACCACAGAATATTGTCCTCCGAGGAGGGTGTAAAAGAGAAAAACCAAGGTGGTAGCAAGGAGAAGATAAAAATAATCCACGGGTATAAGTACAGAGAGAATGAAACCGGCAGCTTGTAGGAGGAGTGCTACCCAGGCAACTTCAATGATGATGATTAGAATTGCTGAGGCGAAACGGGTTTTGGTATCATAGAGGCTTCCAATAATATCGGGAAGGGTAACAAGCCCTGTTTTTCGTATTTTTTTTGCGATAAAGATTCCAAGAACAATCAAGCCAAGGGCACCAGCAAGTTCGTACCAGAGTGCTGGAAGGCCTGAGGCAAAGATTCTTCCTCCAGCTACAATGGTTGCAGATCCTCCAACAGTGGTCGCGGTAATTGTGGCCATGATTGTTATCCAGCCTAGACTTCTATCTGCCAGAAAAAAACCTGGTGATGAAGTGGTTTTTCTGCTATTATAAATGCCTATGATAGTGATGATACAAAGATAGAGAATAACAGTTATAAGTTGAAGTGTTAAGTTCATTGTTAACCTTCCGATGAGAATGGTTAACCATTTTATATATTTTCTCCTGATTCGATACTAAAATTGATGAATAGTATTATATAATAGGGAGGCCTCTATAAACTGATCATTTTCCCTCAAGAATAAATATTAAATGATCTCATCAATTTATGAATGAGCAGAATCAGGAAACATTATATAGAAACGATATGATATCCTAAAGCCAAATGGGTTGAGGATGCGTGAACACAGTGAAGGATAAGATTCAAAAGGAAATCATGGACTGGTGTAACAATCAGGAGCAACAGCCAGATATGGATGAGCTGGTGACTCAGATCATTTCGAGGACATCAGAATCTATGTTTGAAACCATCCGAAAGGAATTGGAAGAAGAATTTTCAAAAGGAAATCTTGAACAGCCTTTTTTTATCTCAAATGAGTATTATCTTGAATTGAAATTAAAAGATATCAAAAACAAGCTGTTAAAAACAACTGTTGAGGAAACAGATTTGGATTAATAGAACCAAATTATTTTTTATTTTCATTTATCTGTTTAAATAGATTAATCGTTTGCTAATATTTTAGAGAGACTTATATTTAAATTTGGAACCGTATCATACTCATTGATATCCGCTGGATAGATCCATTGATATCTATCATGTTCCCAATCGAGGTGTATGTTTGGTTCTCCCTTTACCGTTACCATTGCGGGAAAAACAAACCAGGTGCGTTTGATTTCAGCATCAGTAAATTGATAACTGGATCCAATCTTACATGATGCGATGATGTCACTTGTAATGGATGTTTCCTCATTTAGTTCTTCAAATATTTTTTCTTTGAGTGTCTGTTGTGGGTTGTCCAAATATCCTGCTACCGTGTTCCATTTGTGTTGATAGGTTCTTACCTTATCACTTCGTTTCAATAAGAGTATTTGGTTATTATGTTTGATAAAAACAGTGAGAACCACTGCGGTCTGTGCATCGGAGTAATCTATACGTCCATCTGCAAAATGAGGAAGTATTTTTGAAAATGAGGCAAGAAGTTGTTTATACTCTTGATTTTCTTGGTTCATATTGCATATGCATGTGATTTTATTGTATTAAAATCTGCTGTAAATGTCTGGATGGTCATTCTGTTATTTTGACGCCTCATCTTTTTATAGGCTGGTTGAGACAATATTTCTTGGTGTAACAATGAAGCATAAGAAAAGTAAAATCGGCAAATGGGGCATTGGATTAAAACCTGTTGAGGGCTATACCACAAAAAAAGGCAAAAAGATTCCTCCTCATTGGAAGAAAATTGAGTTTAAGTGGAAGGATAACTAAAACAAAGTGTTTTTCAAATTATCTATTGGATTAATTCATTTCTTTTTTCCTTTTTTATTAATCTGCACTATTTCATGCATTTTTTTATTTGTTATAAGAAGATATTAAAAAGATACCCAAAAATAAGGATTTGCGGCACGGTAATCAATGGAAGAAAGAGTGCAGCTTTTTTTCCGATGTTTTGCCAGATCAGACCTATCTCTGTGTAATCAGTTGCCACTCCGGCCATCAGAAAGAGAAAACTATTACCAAATGCTCCTGTTCGATTGAAGATTTCAAAGGCAAGTGGACTGCTTCCCTCTGAGCAGACCTCAATGATAGTAGCAAATAGAAGAGTAACAACTAGACCGAGGACGCTTGGACCCATATAGGTTAAAAAGAGATGACCAGGAATATATGCTCTAGCAAAAGCAGCCATTAGCATTCCCACAATAAGCCACCAGAGAATCATTTTTGTAAGCACCCACGATCCGTTGAGCGTTCCTATGATTGCTTGTTTTATGCTTTGTTTAGTAAATGAAAATGTGTTCCATCGTTTTTTCACATCTTCTATGATTGAAAAATCAGTATGCACTGGTTTATCTTCCCCCATGGTACAGTGCCTACATTCAATGATTCCTCTTTTTTCAAGTGTTAGGTAGATAATTCCCGTGATGAAGGCGACACAAATTGCAGTGATTATAATGGCCAGTGCTCGTACTCCAAAAAAACCAAACAATAATACCGTAATGGGAAGGTTTGCCCATGGTGAAGCAAGTAAAAATGCGATAACTGATGAAGTATTTGCTCCTTTTTTGTAGAGTTCGATTGCAATTGCTAGAATGCCATGAGAGCAAGCACTCATGAGAAATCCAAAGATGATGGAGTAAAGAATTGTTCGTTTTCGGTGTCGTGAGAGATATTTTTCAATGTAGGTTCTAGGGATGAAGTAATCGATAATCCCTCCGATAAAAAAACCAAGAAGAATTGCCCACCAGATTAATTCAAGGTAATCAATGAATGCATTTGAAAATGGGAGAAGTAATGGATGAATAAATCCAGCGGTTACCAGGATAACGGTGATGAAGGTGATGATGAATAGTTTTTGTTTATACCATGGTGGTTTGTATTGGGCTGCACATGATGGACAGTATTGATCATTTTGTTCTATTCTTTGTTGTTGTTCATATTTTCTAATGCATGATTCACAACAGAAATAATGTCCATGTGCGGGTATGGTTCCTTTCATTCCACATATAGGATCTCGTTTATCCATTCATGTTCCTCTTCTATTGATGATAGTTCTTTATTTTAGTACTTTCCCTGTTTGCATATACCACAGATAAAGATCAAGTCCTGCTAAACTGAGTTGGGTTCGTTGTGCAATGTTTCTGAGGATGTTTTCAATGTGAAGGTAGCTGTTTTTAGTTATGGTTTTTGGCGGGGTGATAATCTCATGTGAGGTGAGCAGTCTGATGATGTGTTTATCGATTATCCCGTAGTCTTCATAGCCAATGTTTCTGAGGAAGTGGCTTGCTTCTTTGTAACCAATTCCTCTGATGTGATCGACCAGCCAAGTTCTTCGTTGTTCGCCGGAGTGTTTTTCTATGATGTCTTTGAGTTGAAGAGCATAGCTGGATGCTTGGTTAATATATTGCGCACGAAGGTTGGGAAATCGATAATGACACTGACGAAGTTTTTTTGTCAGAGTTGAGGTATCAAGCTGATGAAATCGATCTCCGATTGATTCTTGGGTTTGTATGCAGGATTCTGCAGAGCAGTTTGCAGTGAGGATACAAAAGCATAGTTCAGAAAAGACTGTGCTATTTGACTGCGTTCCTTTCCTTTTAAACTCTAGTAGCCTTCGCTTGATTTCTTTGGAAAGTGGACTATGCTTGAGTGCCTCGATGTCATTTAGTAATTGATTCATACGAAGAGATGATGACGTTAGTCATAATCATATTCATTAATAAACTGTTAACAGGGTTAATTATTTTATAGTCGGTAAATAGTGATGTGAAAGTAACTAAACAATAGGAATAATTATTTTGTAATTTTTTAAAATTCATGATTTTCCAACGATAATTAATATAAAGATTACATTATGTGTCCATTAATCATAATTATTATTCTTTCTTTATCAAATTACAATTTCAGATGAAGTGATAAATGAAATGAATGATTCAAATATATTTAACTATTGTTAAGATTGGATATTATATAAATATTTCTTTTTTATTCGATAAAAAGACTAACTATTAATAAAATAATAGTGAAAATACGGTTGATTTTCTATTATTCATAGGTTATGAAA
>CAZQMI010000037.1:0-20662 GCA_964594475.1 uncultured Thermoplasmatales archaeon | reverse complement strand
TAGAGAGATGATTATCGCGGATAATAGTTATATAGAATCGCAATATATTTATAGGAAAAAATTTAAATGATAATAAGGCCTTATCATATTATGTATATATAGGGGGTAAATACAAGACATGAAAAAGATACCTAAAGTAATAATCATAAGCATTTTACTGATAAACGTGTTAGGCGCAGCAGCATATACTTCAGTAGATCAAGAAAACACTAAGACAACTTTGTCTAAGATGGAATCGGTTCAACTCAGCTCACCACAGATTCTTTCAAGTAATACTGATGAATATCTTACCATTACCTTTAACGATGTTTCCTCGTTTCTTTCTACTCCAGGGGAACCACGATTGCCAAAGATGGTGAAAACCTTCGAATTACCTTTTGGCGCAGAAGATATCTCAGTGCAGGTTGATGTTGATGAAACAGAGAGGGTGACTACCACTCTTGAAAAACAGGTAAAACCGGCACCCGCATTGTTGCCGTTAACTGCTTTTGAAACCGATGCTTCTGTTCAAGGAATGAAACCAATCAAAGATGAATCCATCTATCAGAGCGCAGAAGGCTATCCTGAAGAAGTTTTTTCCTATCGTGTAGGCTGCGGGATGAACAAAGATCAGGATCTGGTCACGTTTGTCACCGTTGATTATTATCCAGTTCGTTATTACCCTGCACTGGATAAGTTGACTGCAACGGAAGATGCCATTATCACCGTGTCCTATACACAACCAGATGATAATCCATTGCCTGATGAACCGGTTCATGATCTGGTCATCATTGCCCCTCGTAAGTTTTCACGAACATTGCAGCCATTGATTGATCATAAAAATGAATTTGGTGTAGATACCGTGTTAAAGACCACGGAGGAAATCTATCGAGAATTCGATGGAGTAGATAAACCAGAGCAGATCAAATATTTTATTAAACATGCTAAAGAGGAATGGAACATACCCTATGTTCTCCTGGTTGGTGGATTGAAAAACATGATCTGGGCTCAGGGAAGAGATGATACCAATCAGGGAAGCCGTGACTGGTATCTACCGGTACGATATACTAATATGTTTGATGATCCAGCGTTTCCGCTTGGTTCCATTTTTGATCCTGGTGTGATCAGTGATCTGTATTTTGCTGATTTGTATAAGGCAGGTGGTGAATTCTCCAGTTGGGATGGCAACGGTGATGGTATATTTGCTTCTCTTGGAAAACCTGGTGTAGATGATGATCCAACGCTTGATTTTTATCCTGATGTTGCCTTAAGCAGACTCCCCGTGAGAAGCACCAAGGAATTAAAAACAGTTATTGATAAAATCATCAATTATGAGCAATCTCCTGCAGATCCTTCTTGGTTTGAAAAGACGATTGTGGTCTCCGGTGATGGATTCCTGGATCAAACAGATTTGAATATCCAGTGGAACACCAATGAGGTTCCGGATGGCGAATACACTATTTATGCGCAAAGCTGGAATCCAGAAAACGTCTATGGGCCGGTGATCAGTATCAATGTGACCAAGGATCGAAACAGTGAATCAGATATCACTTATTCCCATGATGATCATTTGAATCCAGCGATTCAGGATGCAAAAGAAAATGGATTCCCTACGGATCCAGTCGCTGAAATCGTCTCTATTTCAGAGGGAGACGTTTTAGGTAATACCGCTGTTGCCTTTGACCCCCAGGGTAGCGATTATTGTAACGAATTCTTCTTTTGGGCGAATGTTTCTTATGTTGGTGGAGTTCTCACCATCAGAGGAAAAAGTTATGATCCTAAACCCTATGGGAATGTGAGCAGTATTCATGTCTGGGTTGAGGATGAATCTGGTGTAAAAGTGTTTGAGGACTGGCGAAATAACACGGAGATGTACTATGAAGGTGAATGGACCACTGGAGAAAAAGCATTGCTTGGACGTGGTGGTGCCTTGTATTATATGCCAGATCATTTTGAAAAAGATATTGTCTGGGCATCAAACGGTCGGTACACCAGTCAGGATGATATCCTTAATGCCATCGATAAGGGAAGTGGTTTCTTATTTTTCTCAGGTCATGGAAGTCCAAATATATGGGCTGATCAGTTCCCTGGTATTCCTGGAGATCGATCACATGGTGGTATCGGAGGTATCAAAGTAACCGAGCTTTCACTGTTCAATATTGGTGGTGTATTTATCGGTGCAAACAAGATTTCTGATTTGATATCTAACCCATTTCCAATGGATGGCCTTTCAAATGGTCATAAATTGCCAATTGCTGTTGTCGGTGGATGTCATAATAGTCAATTTAATGTCTCTATGATTCCTGGTATGTTTGAGGGTTGGCAATATGTTATCCCGAATTTCGATGGTTTTGATAAATCATTGTGGTGTCATGGTCATGCTGTTCCTGAAACATTCAGCTGGCGGTTAATCCGTAATCCAAATGGTGGAGCCATTGCATCTATGGGTAATACTGGTCTTGGATATGGAATGCCCGGTAAAGAGCTCACCACCGGAGGAGGAGACTCCTGGATCACTATTGAATTTTTCAAGCAATATGGAACTGATGGCCATGATGTCCTTGGTGATGCCTATATGAATGCATTATCTAGTTATATTGATAATTTCGATATGACGGATCTATCAGCAGGTCATCCCAAGACCATGACCCAGTGGGTATTACTTGGAGATCCAACGTTAAAGATCGGTGGATATGACCAATAAAGGAAGATTATTTCTTCTTTTATCTTTTTTTTTATTTTTAATCTTTTTAACAATGAGTTTTAGGATGATAAGATATTCAGGCAGTTGTTGATGATATTATTTTGTTTAATTAATAGGTTTTATCTATAAATACCTTCAATTAATGATGGAAAAAATATTATATCAGACCATCGGTATAATTTATAGATAACTTGGGGAATAGTTTGCAAGGGAGAATGCCCCATAGTGGGAATTATTCTACTGCTTTTACTGTAAAACCTATCTTTTCAAACAGGATTAGCAGATGTGACTCAACCACACACGATCTATGTTGATGATGATGGAACCGCTGATTATACTACTATTCAGGATGCCATCGATAACGCAAGCGAGGGAGACATAGTTTTTGTATATGATAGTATTTATAATGGACAAATCGAAATAAAAAAATCAATTATACTTCAGGGCCTTCATGAATACACAACGATAATAGATGGAAAAATTATCTTAAAAACAGATAATATTCAAATTACTGGATTTACCATAAGAAATAGAGGTATAGACTTACGTGTAACTGAATTTTATGAACCTGATTATAATGTAATTTCGAATAATATTATTGAAGATTGTGATTATGGAATTTATCTTAGGGGCAGTAAAAATAATAAAATTAATAATAATACTTTTTTAGAAAATAAAATTGGTATCTTTTTATTGGGATATTTTGACGACGGATCGAATAGTAATGAAATAAAAAACAATATCTTTAGAAAAAACAAAAAAGGTATCGAGCTTCATTATGAAAACATCATGTTTTATCTATGTAGATCAAATATCATTACATATAATAGCTTTATTATGAATACTTGTGGAATGTATATTGATGGAGATCATGAATATAATATAATAAGTAAAAATAATTTTATAAATAATATTAAAGGCGTTTTTTTCCGATATAGTTTAGGAGCCTTTAACCCATTTTTTAATGGAAACGATATTTCTCAAAATTATTGGAATAGACCTCAAACATATCCGAAATTAATATTTGGTTATGTCTGGGCTTTTCCCTGGTTTATCACTGATTCAGACCCTTCAAAAACTGCATATGATATATAGATTTAAAAATAATGAAGAGGATGATTTGTTTCTTTATCCTGTGATTTGATCAATGTAATTGGTAAGAATTGATCCGATCATATAGACCAATCCACCCTCTTTTGCCCCAAAGTCTAAGTTTTCAGGATCGATGTTGATATCTCCACCAGTTAACAGTAGAATCACTGCAATGATAATCGCGATAGGGATGGCAAAGGTAATCACAAATCCGATTGCTGAATTAATAATCATTGATGTTCCACCAATGAGATTTCCCATGGAGAGGGTCATCATTAATCCAATGATACCGAAAAGTGGTGCACCGATGATGGAAAACGCTCTCATTCCAAATTTACTTGCAACACCAAGGAAGATAAAGAATAATCCTCCAAGAAGTAGTGCTAGTTGAATTCCTGAAATGAAGAGGACGAGAATACTTAGGATTGCTCTGATCACGCGAACAACTGATTGAATAATCATGCTCAATCCTTGACCAAAGAGTTTCAAAAGCATTGATGGTAGACCTGAGAACATGCCAAGGATGTTTCTAAGAATTCCTTTCGATCCATCTCCAATGCTTAAATCAATGTTGATGATCCTTGAAATGAGTTTATTGAGCAGTGTTCGAAGAAGATTGGTGATCAGACCAACTTGTTCAGGGGTGTAATCTGCAGCTGTTCCTTCAGTTAATGTTGTTTTCAGGCTATGTATCGTCTCATCTGTTTTTTCTTGAAGATCTGTTTCGGTAACTGTTTTTTGCATCAAAGTTGACGCGGTTTCTTTCAATGTGAGTTCATCAATGGGAAAGTCCAATAGAGCTGGTGTTGAAATCAGTGTGTCCACAAGGGAAAGCATAACATATGCTGCCTGTAACCGTTGTTGCTCTGTTGATGTTTCATCTATCTGAAGGGATTTGATCATGTCAGCAAGTGTATTATGTTCATTAATTGTATCGATTTGATTATTTACAGCTGCGCCTTGTGCTTGTGGAACAAGAGTTGCTGATGAAATAAAAAGTAGTGCTATTGCTACTGCTCCGAAAAGAATTAATTGTCTTTTAAGGATTAACCCATGTGATGGTTTCATATTAATCACTCCTGCGTAATTAATTGACTTACAAGTATATAAAATGTTTGATACAATTTTTATCGGTTTTTGGTAATCAGTTGGTATTTTTTCTTTCATTGAACAGAAATCGGGTGTAGTTTTTATTTCGATGGTTTTTAAGATATGTAAAAAAAACAATGATTATAGCTATAATTGGAGTCATGATACTGATTGTGTCTGTATTATTTTTCCATGAAGTGTATTTATTTTTGATTCTATTCTTTGCTTGAGCTGTTCATTGCATTCAATAGTGAGATCGACCCTGTTAGCATACTGAATCGAAAGCAACTGAGTTTTTTCATGCAGATAGGAGATAAATGATTGAGATGCATCATTATTTGGTAAGCGGAAGCGTAGTATTATTCGTTGGGGAAGAACCTCATGAAGAGTATCAAGAAATAGTTGGATATTACTTTGTTTTTTCACTGAAATCGCGACCAGTGATTGATCCTTTAATCGAGGGATGTTTTGTGCAAATTCTTTTTTTTGTTCTAGATTTTCATCGTTTACTTCGTCTATTTTGTTTAACACTAAAAGAAGTGGTGCATCAACTTCTAAATCTGCAAGTTCTTGAATGGAAGTGTTGAGTTTACTTTGAAAGAGATTGAACTCATCACTGGCATCAATAATCAGAACCACCACATCTGCTCTTTCTAATTCCTCAAGGGTTGAATGAAATGCATCAATAATCCAGGCAGGTAATCGCTGAATAAATCCAACCGTATCGGTGATGAGAATGGGTATCTTAGATGATTCAACCTTCCGTGTTGTTGTTGAAAGAGTTGAGAATAATCGGTTCTCTGCATCAATGGTTTCATCAGAGAGTAGATTAAGCAGACTGCTTTTACCCGCATTGGTATATCCTGCTAATGAAACCAAATAATATCCGCTAATCTGCCGATGATGACGTTGAATCTGTCTATCCTTTCGAATACTTTCTAGTTCCTCTTTGATGTTTTTCATCTGTTTCTTAATCATTTCATAGTAATCATCGACCTGATATTCTCCTCCAGCCATTAATCCAGGATGTTCACCACTTCTGGCTCGGTGTATGAGTTCTCTGACAAATGGTTTCTCATAGGAAAGTTCTGCCAGTCGAACCTGTAATCGTGCTTCTTTTCGATCAGCCCGCTGTTTAAAAATACTTAGGATCAACCGGATACGATCTTGAACAGCAACACCAAAGGTTTTCTCTAAAAAAAACCATTGCGATGGTTTTAATTCACCATCTACAAAAATACAAGAGATATCTTCCCCAGTATCTTCCAAATAGGATTTGATCTGCTCAATTTTTCCAGATCCAATATAACTGGCGACATCTGGATTGCTGCGATGTTGAACAAATGAGGTAACTACGGTATATGAAATCGATTCAGCGAGTTGAATGATTTCGGAGATATCATCATGAAGTGAGATAACCAGCGCATGTTTAATATCGTTCATCCTTTTTTCAATCCTGGAAGAAAGCAATAGCATGCTATATGTTTTTATATCTTACTCTGAGCATCAATGAGTGAATAATGTGTGCTGTATTTGGTCACAACTCTTTTATGAGGGTATGGCATATGGAGGGGGAATACGTGATCAATATGGAAGATGATCTGAGCAAACTTGGAGTTATCCCTTCCGATAGGAAAAAACTAGAGCATATGGGAATTACCACACTTGAGCAAATCGCGGTGATGTCTGTCCAAACCCTTGGGATGGGGCCAAGTAAAGGCAATCAATTAATTCAACGAGCACGAAATATCATCGCAAATGATAATATCACAAATATCGTCATCAAAGATGATGATACTATTGAAGTAACCGTGCGATCAACGGATCGGGCAGTTAAAAAATCGGTGTTAAACACCCTTGGAGTCTATTCCGCTGGATGGGGCAGTGCATCATTAGAGATAAAGGATAATCTTCTCATATTGAAGCGATCAAGTACTAAATTTAATCAAATCATCCGGAAAGCTGAAGAGGTCATGGAATTCATCGAAACCAAACAACTTGATGAACAGGAACGCCTGGGCATATTTTTACCAGAGGATGAGTTGAAGGCCTTTGCTAAAAAAAGAGGATTTTCTGGATTCTGGGAGAATGTCTTCCAGGAAATTCATGGCAATGACATCATGAAAAAGGTGATTACCACTAGTATGTTTTCAACGTTTGAAGAACCCGTGCATTCATTGATCATTGGTGAACCGGGGAGTAGTAAAACCATGGCAAAGGAAATCATAGGTGAACAATTCAAGGATGTGACCAACATCGGTGCCAATACGACTAGATCTGGATTAGTTTGTAACCTAGGAACAGGTGATTTAGGTGCTCTGCCTCATGCAGATCATAAACTAGTGCTCGTTGATGAATTTGACAAAATTCCACAGGAAGATATCGAATACACCTATGAATTATTATCAAACGGGAAGTGCAGTGTACATTCAGCAAAGTTTCATCAAAACATAGAAAGTGCGTTTATCATGATCGCCTTTGCCAACCCCAAGACGAAGGTTTTTGGAAAAAACGCGGTTAATGATATTGGTCTTTCACCATTGCTAGTAAGTCGTTGTGCCTTAATTGTTCGGGTAAAGAACATTGATCGGCAGGAACGAATCAATCTATTTCAAAAGAAATTCTATGGTAGTGAGGAAATGAAAACCAAGCATGAATACTATGATCAATGGATGCGTCTAGCACGAAATTTTGATCCTCCAATAAAGGCATCGGCTAAAGCAGTTGATTCATATCTTGAAGAGATGAATGAGATTGTAGAGAAATACTACAACACCAATCTTCGACGTGATCTTAGAATGGCTGATTATATCAGGCGGATTCCAATGGCTATTGCGCGAGCATCGTTTTCACCGATTAGTGATAAGACATTAAAACAGGCAACTGGAATCATCAGTGATTCAATTGAAACCTGGCAATCATAAGTAACGTTGAATGGTACCAGTTTAAATACTAGCAAACGATTATCATATTGGAAGGTATTGATATGGATAATGATGCACCATATATTGAACATATTGAATCTGAAGAGATCAAAAAACTTGTTAATCTCATCTATACCAGCAAACCTGAAGATATGATGACTCCACCTGAATCTAATCATGAAGATATTCATCATGAGATAGCCGATCAAATCGATCGACTTTCCCCACCGAGAAAACCTGAATAGATCACCTATTTTTTCTCATTAATTATCCTGGATAGGACATCTTATTTCGATTTATACATAGGAATTATTGTGTCTAGAAAAAACAGAGGAAAATCGTTATAAAGGAGAACAACCTTTTAGAGTTATAGCGAAAAAAGAGAATCCTTGTTTTTTTCAAATCTTATCCAAAAGAATGGTGAAATCCAATGAAGCTAGAACCATTACAAGAAAAAAAGCATAAACTGACCAGACAAGCATCAAAGAAATCAAAGAAGACTAATGATGAAACCTTTGTATCTGGCTATACCACAGGGGTGAACAATGCATTTGAAACCTTTTCACAGTTGATTCATCTCTATAAGCGGTACAAAGGCGATGTTAAACGGTTGATGGATGAACAGAAACCATTATGGAAATCCTGGGTTTCATTTTATGAGCAACAAAATAACATCGCTCAATCGGAGTATATCACGGTTTATAATGAATGGTTATTCGATCATATTTTTCAAGAGGTAAAAGAAGAGAATGCTCATAGCATTCTACAGTTATGATCAAGAGAGATTCTTTTTAGTGTTGTTTTCCGGCAGCAGCTGATACCTGTTGAATGTATCGGCGAACCCCGCGTTTCACTTCTGCTATCTGTTTTGGTGGAATCTGATATGATTGCTGGGTTGCTTCCAATGCCACAATCAATCCATGTATAAAGGCACCAGGATTGTATTCATGTTCTTTTTGAAGTTGAAAGATGTCATCAGCGATCTTCATGGCATCTTCAAAGGTATATGGTGTTTGCTTGTTTTCTTCTTGTTTTTTCTGAGCCATGAGAGGATTCCAATCATGTCTTTGTTAATAAATATTATGAACTGTATATGATATCAAAAAAACTGTAATTACGTTGAATCGAGTGTTTACCTCATTTTTTTGGCAATATTTTTATACTGCTTTTCTATGCCTCTCCGGCTGTAAAGTGTTTATGGTGATTGAAAAGATGTCCACGACAAATTTTCAGAATCATGTTGAAAAACGAATCAAAGAGATGAGAGAAAGAGAAAGACATTTTCGCAGGAAGCAAAGAAAGAAGTAAATAAATAGTTCTTTTTTTCATCCTTTTTTTATTTTTTCTTTTTGAACCAGGCAAGTGTTTGATAGAATCGTTGAGCCGCGGTGATATTGCCAACGATGGCGATAATGATCAATACCCATTCCAGTACATTATATCCCCAGATCAAGACTGCATTATTATTTATCAGAAGAAAATGGATGACCGGTGCGATCATGAGCAGGACTAATCGGTCTGCTCTTCCAAGGATTCCTCCATAGACCCGTCGGTATCCCACCGCTTGAGCCTGTGTTCCCATGTAACTGGTGAGAAGCATGCCAATGAGGGCAAAAAACCCGATTCTCATGTCGCACCAAGGGCTTAATCCAAGTCCACCGACAATAAAAACGTCAGCATATCGATCAAGGGCATGATCAAGAAAATCACCTTGTTTGGATGAAGTATTGGTCAATTTTGCAATTTTACCGTCAATAGCATCGAATAATCCATTGGAAAAGATAAAGAGACTTGCTAAAGGTAAATACGTCCAGGTGACTGCATTGTTTGGATCTGAGAAATAAAAAAGGAATCCAGCAATAATTGCAAAGAGAAATGCAAGCCAGCTAAAGAAATTGGCAGAGGCAAAATCAAGTTTGGTGGCAAGACCGGTTAGGAGGGGATCGACTAGGCTTCGTTTTCCATCTAGGACCATGGTTATTTCTCCTTCCAGCGGGTATCAAGTAGATATGATGTCCAATCGATATTTCCTGGTTTCATAGATTCATTCTCATTGAATTGATGGTCGATAAGGTGTTGAATACGATCTGCAATGTATTGAGGAGTTTTATGACTGGTATCGATTTCAAAGATATCTTTTTTGTAATGTAGATCAATACTTTCACAGAGGATGATATCTAGCATCTCAGCTTCAATATTTTCCATTATTTTTTGCTTGCTCCATCTTTTTGTCTGAAGTCGCTTAAGGAGAATGGTGGGATTGCATCGGAGGATGATGATTTTTTGAGCAATGGAAAGCAGATGGGTGAGGTGACCTTCGATGATAATGCTGGTATTGGATTCATGAATGGTCTTAAGAGTTTCATTGACCTCTTTTTCATCAATGATTACTGATTCATGGTGGTCATCATAGCCATGGTCACAATGATGATCTAGAGCGAATTGATGAAAATCAATGACCCGGTGTCCTTGTTGGGAGAGTAAAGCTGCAATCGTTGTTTTCCCTGTTCCCGGTGTTCCGGTGAGAGCAATGATCATAGGCACATCGTTTTAGTCAATGCTACGATAGGCGTATCCATCAAAACCGTCTTTGTAACAGTAATGAAGGGTTTGAAATTCATTTCGATATGCTTTTACATCATCTTTTACTTTTTTGACATCTTCCTTGTCGATGAGCACTCGTTTGTAGAATTCAGCGATATCTTCCATATCGTTTTCGTTCATTCCAATGCGGGTAAGTTCTGGTGTTCCCAGTCGAAGTCCAGAGGGATTCAGCGGATCGGTATCACCAGGGATGGTGTTCATATTTGTGACAATTCCTGCTTGTTCCAGTGTTTTTGCTGCCTGTTTTCCTTTTCCAGGTCCAATGGATACTAGTATTTGATGTGATTTGGTGAATCCAAGCGATTCTCCGAACACATCAAATCCTCGTTCATGAAGAGCTTGAGCGAAATGTTGAGCGTTTTTGATAGTTTGTTTGGCATAGGCTTCTCCAAATTCGAGATGTTCTGCATAAGCGATTGCTTTGGCTGCTACATGATGAAGATGATAGGATGAAGTCACTCCTGGAAATACACCAAAGTTAAGATACTGTAGGAATTTTTTGTCCTCATCGGTATCTGCCTGATGATCAGATAGAATCATTCCACCTTGTGGACCAGGTAATGTTTTATGGGTACTGCCGCTCATCACATCGGCTCCTTCTTTAAGTGGATCCTGAAATTGTTTTCCGGCGATAAGCCCCAGCACATGAGCAGCATCATAGACCAGATGCGCTCCTACATCATGAGCTGCTTCTGCAAGTTCCTTGATAGGACTTGGAAAAAGAAACACAGATCGGCCGTTGAGGGCAAGGCGAGGTTTTATTTTTTTAATCAGTTTCACTGCTCCATCCACATCAATGTTCATTTCTTCATCATTGAATGGATAGGAGACCAAGTTGATACCACGAAGGGATGCTGCGCCCCATTTTCCAAAGGAGATATGAGCTCCATTTGCTAGATCAAGAACCGTTGCGGTCTCACCGGGTTTGATCAGTGCTTTTAAGATGGCCATGTTTGCTGTGGTCCCTGCAGTTGGTCGTACGTCAGCATAGGCACAATCGAAGAGTTTTTTTGCTAGTTCTATTGCTTTTCGTTCTACATTATCGAAGAACTCACATCCTTCATAATAACGATTTCCTGGTGTTCCTTCCGCGTAGCGGCCATGAAAATCAGATATCAGCATTTCCCGGCAGAGTGGTGAGAGCACATTTTCACTTGCGATCATTGGCAGTGAATCAGCGAAAAATTGATTGTTGTGTTTAGCTTGCATTCTGATATATTCAACCTCATCATACCAGTCCATATGTATCAACTCTGAACAAGGGTATTTGCTAAATGGATAAAAAGGTAATGGCGATGCCATCTGCTTTTCTGGTTGAAATGATATTAATAACGGTATTTTCCGCCTCTGTTTATGTTTTTAGATTTCAAGCAGATCTCTTTTGCACTCTGTAAGAATCCTGCATCCTGATTCGGTGATGAGGATATCATCTTCAATGCGAACTCCACCCATTCCAGGAATATAGATACCCGGTTCAACGGTGAGCACCATGTCCTGTTGTAAGGATTGATTGGCTAATTCATGAAAACCAATGCCACCGTCATGGACCTGTAGTCCCAGGCTATGTCCAGTGGAATGAATGAATCGACCGGAAAATTCTGTATTGTCGATATAGTCTCGTGTATATCGATAAATATCCGCAGCGATTATGGAGGGTTTGATGTGTTCTATTGCGTGTTTTTGCGCCTTGAAGACAATATCATGAATTCGTTTTTGTTTTAACGTAGCATGATGATGAACAAATGTTCTGGTGATATCTGAATGATAATGACGATATCGGGCACCGAAGTCACAGAGAATGAAATCACCTTTTTTCAATGGTGTTGCTCCATGGGTGTAATGGGGTTGAGCAGTATGGGCACCGAATGAGGCGATGGTGTCAAAGGCAGGCGCTGATGCTCCATGTTTTTGCATGGTGTAATTGATTTCAGCGGCTAGTTCATCCTCGGTCATCCCAGTGTGGACCATATCCGGGATTGACTGCATAGTCTTTACAGCGATATCACATGCAGTTTGCATGATCCTTTGTTCTTCTTCATCCTTTCTCATGCGAGCGGTCTGAAGTGCGGTGGAAATATCAGCAAATGTTTTATTTGAAAGCACTTCCATGAGTTTTAGATATTGATGATACAGAAGTCCTTGTCCATTGAACCCTATGGTCTTTGCATCTTTAAGTAATGAAGTAAGTATTTGATTGTATTCTTCCTTGTTTTGATACACTGTAATGGGAAGGCTGCTCTTTTTTGCACTTTCGGCTTCAAGTGTTGAAACCAAGAGTTGCCCTGATCCATCTGGGTAGATCACCGCGGCACATTGCTCAAATATACCTTCAAAGAGATTGGAGACGTAAAAGAAATGTTCATCGATATGTGGAGCGCTTGCATTGACAATAATGAATGCATCAATGTCTTCTTCAAGAGACTGAAAAACCCGTTGATTTCGTTTTGTCGGATTCATATGGTATCAACCAATAAGCAATTTGTCGTAAAATGAATAGAGAGCTGAAGAAGAGAGATAGAAAGAAGCATTATTCCCATTCGGATAGATCAATTATTGCATATTTTTTATTGTGTTTATTGGAATGAATCCTTATTTTTTATAGGAATTAATGAGGTCCTGTAAGTTTTCAAGATTTTGTTTGATGTTTTCAACCTGGTTCATTTTTTCCTGTTCAAAGGTAACTAAAATATCTGGAAGTGGTTTGGTCAGTTTATAGATATGAACCGGGCGACCTTTGCCTTTCTTTTTCAGATCTTTTTTCTTTGCCCATCCTCTTTTTCGCAGTTCCTGCATGGCAACACTTACCTCAGGTTGTCTGAGATTAGCACCTTGTTCCACATCAGCGGATCGGCATTCATCACATTGTGAAATATAAACCAATGTTTTGGCTAAATTTCGTGGCATTCCAAGGTCACTGAACAATTCAACTGCTCGTTCATCATCCTCATCAAGTACCATTGCTCGTTTACGTTTCATCTATCCTCTCTCCTCGAAAAAAGAATCATTTATGAGTATTTATATTTTTCTTATTTTTTCATTATTATGGTTTATTTCCTCAGTTGTACAATGACGATCTGGCAAATGAAATTGACGAAGGTTGATCTTGCTTTCCTGAAGCATGTCTTGTGCCAGAGTATCGGGGTAATCTCCATCATATATGATTTCTTTCACCCCTGCATTGATCAACATTTTGGCACAGACTACACAAGGTGTAGTGGTGACGTACAGATGTGAATTTTTGATGGAAACACCAAATACTGCTGCTTGAATGATCGCGTTTTGTTCCGCATGCAGGCCCCTGCAGATCTCATGGCGTTCTCCAGAGGGGACGTTGAGCTGACCTCTTAGACATCCAGTTTCATCACAATGTTTAAGACCTTTTGGTGGTCCATTATACCCCGTGCTGAGTACATGTTTTTCTTTGACTAATACCGCTCCCACTTTTCTTCTTAGACAAGTGCTTCTTCTTGCAGCCAGATATGCCATTTCCATGAAATATTCATCATATGATGGTCGATCGCTCATTGATATTCATTAATGACATTGATGAAACCCTTTATAATGGTATCAGTTTTTGATCCATAAGCACAGTTGAGAAAAGAACAATAATTATCCTTCTCCATGCCAATAGCTAGGTTGATCGACATCCACAAAAAGCCCCATTCCACAGCGTACTGTGAAATCAAAACTGGGTGGTCCGCCGACAATATAGGTATCATAGGTTTGCTCTGTTGTGTTCCATTTACTGACACTAGAGCATTCCGTGATCTGTGCTGCAAGATCACTTGCGGAGGTGTTCAGTTCATGATACCAGCCGATCATATTCCATCCTGTCTTCAGTGACACATTCACTGAGATCACTGGAAGACCAGTGAAGGTGCATATGCTTGCTTGGTCCACATCTACAAAATACCCATGTCCTTCTTTTAATAGAAAATCAAAACTGGGTGGCCCACCAACGATATAGGTATCATAGGTTTGCATGGTTGCATTCCATTTGCTCACACTTATACATCCTTGTATCATCGCTGCAAGGTCACTGGCATTCCAGTCCACATCGATGGGGACTGCGATCATATTCCAACCAGGTTCCATCGTAAGATCAATAAAGATATAACTGTCATCGACAATCTGGAATAGAAATTGAGAGGTCATTATACCATTTCCACTTGCATCATTTGCCCATATGCAGTAGCTATAATTGCCTACTATGGTGTAGTTTTGAAAGTGATAATATTCATCATTATTTACCGTTGACATGGATGTATTTATTGGTGTGAAACCAGATGGACCTGTTATTAGTACAGCGACATCATTGATTATGGTTTCATCGGTGATGGTGCAACTGATATTTACGGTTTCATTGACCAATTGAGGATTTGGAAATGCGTTAACATCGGTTACCACCGGCGGATTAACATCCTCAAATACCTCAACGATTGTTGATTTTTGATCATTTTCTTGTTGTTCATCCCCCGATAGGCACGTGTTCACTTGAACAGTGTAGTAACCATTCTGGGTAATAGTCCAAGCCGGGTTGAATGAAACAAATCTCGTTTCATAGGCATTAATGCTGATAGTTTCGATATCAGTATAAACCAGCTGATTTCCATCTCTGCCATAGTTAAACCCAACAGTGACATTGTCGATATACCAACCATCCTTATGGACTGAGGTATCAGATCCGAAATGCCAGCGGAATCGGACGGTTTCCCCGGCAAAATCCGATAGATCAAAGCTAACAATTTCCCATTCACCGGTACTGCCACTAAAACAGGGTTCACCAGGTATTCCTTCGTTGTTAACTGATGCTGATTCAACTGGATAGGGATTCAAATAATCACCTAAAAGCTGCCAGGTTGATCCACCATCAGTAGAAATCTTAACGTTTCCTCCATCATAGTGGCTGAGCCCATCCTCGATATCATACCATTGCCAGAAAGATAACTCAGATGTTACATTACTGGGCAGAAACAGGGAAACAGAATCAACGGTTGCACTAGCATCATCACTGTAGGAACCATGTAGATGAGTCGCCCAGCAGTTGGTCCCAGAGTATGCCTGATTTGGACCACTTGTTGGATTGCCCCATTCCCAATCAGGGGTTCCCCCTATTGTGTAATTGCCATCATCTTCTTCAAAATCCTCTAGATAATCAAGAAACCCACTGAATATGGTACAATTCACCTCTACATTTTGTTGATCGTAAAATCCGAGATTGCGAATGCTTGCGTTTATATTATGTGATCCATGACCGATTGATCCCGTTGGATAATTAATATTCATCACTTCGAAGTCGTTGCCATAGACGACTACCATCTCAACAGCAACTTCTACCATTGGATCATCGACATCATTACTTTCGATGATCACCGTTCCCTGATAAATCCCCTCTGTAAACCCTGTGGAATCAGTAGTGATAGTAACCGTTTCACTTGCTCCAATCCCAATACTACCCTCATCAGGATTTGCAGACAACCAGCTCCCATCCTGATCTCCTGAATATGATATCATATAAGTTAATGGTGCTTGGGCATCTGGAAGATTTTCAATGATGATATTATCATCATCGGTTGCATCAGATGGAAGGAGAATGGAAAGAGACAATGGTGAAACATGAATAGATGGTGCGGCAACTACTGAAACAGTTGTATTGACCTGATTATTGGTCAGATCATATTCATCTGTAACAGGCCGAGACGCAATCTCAACGGTGTGATTTCCCAAGGTAGGGCGCCAATCGAACCAGACCGTTTTTCGCTCAAAACTGCTAATCGATTGAATCGTTTTTGAATTTATCACCATACCATCCTCAAGAAAATCAACTACTACACCAGTTTCCAGGTGTGTTCCCACATTATAAACGACAGCTGAAACATTTTGTGTTTCATCATGTGGAATCACGGATGATACATTTAATTGCTCCATTTTGATATCGTGATCAGGAATGAAGGGTATTTTGATTCGTTGAGCTGGATCACCAAAGAGCAGGCAGCCTTGTATGTTATTTCGATAGGACCCATCATCACCATCCGGATTCCAATTAATCATTGGTCCCATAAGGTCCCGAGCCCATTCCTGTGCTTTTCCTAGCTGCCAATTGTTCACATCCTGAGAGTGATTGGAGATATCAAACATATAATCCCAAAAGCTCTTCATCTGCACGGCGCTACTAGCATTGGTCCCATCGTAGTTTCCCCATCCATAACCAGTATTGTAGATAACCGCAAAGGCTAGTTCCGTGTCTGAATGAAATAACATAGAATGAAGCACTCCGTCATCAGATGCATCCATATCCCCACAATGACATCCTTGATCGGTCAAAAAGAAGGGTTTAGTGTTATGATAAGATGATTCCCATGATGATGCATACACATCTAGTGACATCCCAGAATGTGCATGAGCAAGCCCACTGATCAAGGTGCATTCATCATTGTTAATTGCGGTTTTCAATCCATTCACCGCGGTGGATTCACTACCACCCTGCCATCCTGGATTCGGTGGTTCTGCCGTCCATTTCACACTAAGATTGTATTCCTTTCCTGGATTGTTTGCATTCCATGTTTCAAATCCATATTGGAATCCCAACCAGGTAGGATATGGTCCATCGCCATTTGGATTTGGTCCCATCCATTCATCGGTACCTTCAATTGCGCTAAACTCAATGATGGTATCACTCTGTGATTGCCATCCGGTATCACCGCCATAGAACGCAGCGTTTTCTAAATAATCGATATCATAGGTGTCATCGTAGAGGAAACATTTGGTTAACCAGTTTGAGACATCACTTCCTTCATCACATGGGATGCTTCCGCTGTATAGTTCAGAGAAAAAATCAAACCCTATATCTCCTTCTTCTCCCCAATCATTATCTCCATCAGCATTGAAACTATGATCTAGTCGGGTCCAGTAGATATCTGTTTCCACATTTGATTCGGCGTCTGAATCCATTTCTCTTCGTTCGATTTTGTTGATTCCATTGTCATCTCCTCCAATGAGGATATACTGGGCATTCCAGTCCTGGTAAGCATCTCTGCAGAATTCTCGAATGAGAGCGGCTGTATCATTAAATAATGAATCGGTCGTGTTCCAATAATCACTACATGAGATGATGTCTTCTACCGTTATTTTTGTGGCATGCAGACCCTCCTCTGCCTTGCGGTCAATAAGATCATCCCAGGTGTTTGCTCCGGTGAAATTAACGAGAGCTTCAGTAGTGATGATCACATAATCATATCCATTGCCATTATTATCCATTGGATCACAAAGACCATCAGTGTACTGATAGCCCAAGGAATCTGGATGGGGATATGTTTCAGCGATATGAGGATTTGTTACTAATGTTTTCACCCATGCTTCATCTTCAGGTATCCCTCGATAAAGCGAGTTGATCATACCGGTCTGTTTCAACTGGATACTGATGTTTACGGTTGGGTAATATGAAAGTAGTCCTTGTGCTGGCTGATAGTTTGTGGGAAATAAGGTAAATGAGACAATGGTGTACCCCCGGCAATATCCAATGTGTTCATAGTCAAAGATCTTGCCGGGAACATTTACTTCACTGTTATAGATATCATTGTTATACTGGAATGGTTGAAATGATGGTGTGCCAATGGGCTGAGGCTGTTGATAGGGGGTTATGGGATGTTGTCTAAGATCAATTTGGTCTTGCACCCAGGATACTGGTTCTTTTTTTGCATAGGTTACACTGAGATCTTCAAGGGTCGTACCAGCTGGAAGAAGAATATGGGTAGGTCTTGCCGGAATTTGAGGGCCACCGATGTGTTCACCCATGAGTAGTGTTCCTGACATGCTGATACGAGTGAATTGTTGTGTGTTTAGATGTTGTGGAGACCATGTTGGTTCTATGAATTGAAAACTGTATGCTAAAGTTGTGTAATCAACTTCTTGTTCTTCTATATTTTCTTCAGCGATTGATACCGTAAGTGGCAAAAAGAGAAAGAGAACAAGTATTGCACAGAAATAATATCTTTTTTTTATGTGGTTGAGGTTCATATGGTTTCCTCTTATTTTATCATATCTATTATATAGAACTGAGATGGAAGTATAAATCTTTTGTAATAAACTCATTTTTATCCGAGGTGATCATCTGTATCATGAATTGATGAGAGTATCATCCTTCTCCGTTCCATGTACTGGATTGGGAGACATCAACGAAGAGTCCCATTCCTTTTTGTACCAGAAAATCAAAACTTGGCGGTCCATTGGTGATATAGGTATCATAGGTTTGCATAGTTGCATTCCAGGTGCTTATACTATTACATGCGGTGATGTTTTCTGAGAGACTCGATGCGGTAGTATTTTCATCATGATACCATCCAATGAGATTCCATCCAAGCTCAAGTGATACATTGACAGTATCAATATACAAGCCGTTTTTTTCAAGCACATCAGAGTTTTGCATATTTACAAAATAACCATGACCATCCTTCAAAGAGAAATCAAATGAGGGAGGACCACCTACGATATATGTTTGATAGGTTTGATTCAACGCATCCCAGCGACTTATACTTTGACAACTATATAGATGTGCAGATAGATTACTTGCAGACCAGTTGTTCTCCCAATAGATGGCGATCAGATTCCAGGCTGGAAAAAACGGTATGTCAGTTTCATTGAGATCGATCATAATCGACCATATTGGTGAAAAACTGCTTTGTAATCCTTGCTCATCTTCAGCAATGACCTTTATGGAATAGATTCCTTTTTGTCCCCAGCGATGTGTACATGTAACGGGCAATCCTGAGCTATTATAATCGGTCCACTGGTCAATGATTGAATCTGCATCCCAGTCCCAACCATATCGAATCATATCTCCATCAGGATCCATGGCGACAGTGGTAAAAGGATAATAGATGAATGATTCACCCTGAGTTGGTCCTTGAGGTCTATCCGGGATTTCTGGAGGAGTATTGACTGATGAGCCTTGAGATATTGTGAAATCATCTGTTGAGATACATTCACAACTCCCTTGATCCGTAGAAATGATTATTTTTATCCGGCAATTGGATGAGACCGAATTTGAAACGCTCCATTGATACCGCCCATTATTTGGTATATCCGTAGCAATGGTGTTCCAGGGCCCTGACGGTCCACTTGTCGATATCTGAATGTCTACATTTGCCTGATTATGGGAGAGTGGAATAGATGAAAGCCATTTGATATCTCGAATGGATCCTGCTTTGAAATGTTCTCCACCATTCGGTGTTTTTATGATTGAAGTCAAGCTGGTTGGTTCCTGCCAGGGTGAGTAAACACGGAGTTGATTCTCAGCGGTGGGAAAATCGCTCTGTTCTGCTTGTATTGCAATGTCTTCTCTCCCATCATGATCGATATCGCCATCGACTCTCATCGCGGAGTAATCCCCAGGAGAGGGCATAGTAAACGTTGCATCACTTGCCCAGTTACCCGTTCCATCTCCAAGATACACATAACCTGTTGGACCATTGTAGAATATGATATCAAGATTTCCATCTCCATCAATATCACCAAACTGAGTAAGGTAATAAGAATTTGTTGTGGGAAGACCGTTTGATAAAGACTCCCACGTATCATTATTAATATCATACATGTAACATCTGACACCATTGGAATAAAGACCTACCACGATATCATCTCGTCCATCGTTGTTTATATCTCCGGCATCAATCGAAGTAATATCACTAACTGGTAATCCTGTATCCTTATTTTGAAAGTTAAATGAACCATTTGTATTAAAAAAGGCAATTGAACCATCCTTGGTTGAAACAAAGTCCATGTGTCCATCTGCGTTGATATCACAGGTTTCAAGGGTATATTTGACATTACCTCCGGTGAGAGACCATCTGGGACTCCAGGTTCCATTTCCATGGTTTTCATAGACATGCAACCCATTGCAGCATCCGAAGGATTGCGAGACAATATCTAGATATCCATCACAATTGAAATCTGCAAGATCTGTAGCAAACATCCCCCAGGTCTCCCCGTTTGTACCAAGCCCTGTTGCCCATGGGGTCCAATTACTTCCCGAGCCATCCCCCAAGGCAGCTCCGATAAGGGTATCTCCATAACCTGTGCTTCCGTAATCATGATGGATACCCCAGGTAACATCCATATATCCATCAAGATTGATATCTCCTACCCCACATCCACCGTAACCAAAATTTCCATCTTGATGTACGCTCCATATTCCAGTTCCATCTCCAAGCCAAACCATGATTCCATGTTGACCGCTATTAATATATGGTGAGCCATGATCACCAACAGATAT
>CAZQMI010000036.1:0-21150 GCA_964594475.1 uncultured Thermoplasmatales archaeon | reverse complement strand
GATTATTATGAATTATATTTAAAAATGTATTAAATAAGGGAATTTTATTCAAAAAGTTTGTAATATGGATTGAAGATGAGTTTTTCTGGAGGGAAACTATAGAACAAAATCAAAACGTTACCTGCTGGGAATTCTATGATTGTGACGAAAAATTAAGAAGAAATTGTCCAGTGTTCAATAACTGGGATCATAACAAAGGCTGTTCCGAGGGATGGCTCTATTTTGATGTAACAAAGGGTGGACCGAGAAATGACAAATCCTGTCTTGATTGTGAATGGAATCATAAATACGGTTTTTTCTCAAAAAATCTAGACGATAATCTTAGTCACTTACTATAGAATCATATACTTGCGTTCGTAATTATCATTTAATGCATTACTGATTAAAAGTAAAAAAGAAATGAAAATAAATAGTAGGACATATTTTACTTAGAGTTTGATTAATTCATCCCACATATTTTTGTTGAAAACAAATTAGTGTGTACCGGATTATGATTTACTGAGTTGTGTCTTGATCACTCTGTTATGTCATCAAGGAAAAAGCTATTTATCCGCCTCTTTGTTTGTTTCTGTATGATTTTTTGTTTTGGTCTTGATTTGTGTAATGTCATTAATTTTTTTGTTATATCGTTCATTTGTTTTTCACCTCTGAATATTTGATTATTCTTTCCCTCAGTAAACTGAAAAAACATCAGCATGGTATGATCGTTATCCACAGATCATAGTCTGCCGATGTTAAAAAAAATAAATTTATTCAATTGTATTTTTTTACTTATACTTTTTTTATGTTTGTTGCTTTTGGGCCGCGATCTGATTCTTCAGGGTCGTATTCAACTGTATCACCTTCATTGATAGTGGTTCCGAGAGGGATAGAAGTTCGATGGACGAAGATATCTTCTCCGTCTTCACCTTCGATAAAGCCGTAGCCTTTCATTGCATTATACCATTTGACGGTTCCTTTCATCGTGTGTGTCACCTCCTCAGACGTGGTCGTCTGGAATGTGTTAAAAGAGTAAAAAACAAAAAAATCACAAAAACTTCGAAAAAAACGAATACGGTGATACTTTTAATTTTTACTTCTTTTTCATACATTAGTACAATCATGGTTTAAATAGTTATCTATTGGGGTGAGATTGCTTCTAAATCGATGTTTGTTCCTACGGAGCATTGGTGACTTTTTGTTGGATAACAGTTGTGTATGTGTTGTTTATGAACCGTGCAATGACAGGGAAAAACGTACATGAGATCCTTAAGTATTGAAAAATCATTGAATCCATGAAATCCTCCTATAAGACCGATTATTTCTCCTTTTTTTTCTGCTTTCTTTATGATGTTTTTTACTCCACTATGTGAACATCCTGTTAGCACCCAGTTTCCCTGCGGGGTCTTTAAAATAAGTGATTGTTCATCGATGGGATTTCCGGGTAATCTTCCGGTTGACCAGATGTGTTTGCTAATTTGGATTGGTTCTTCGACCTGAGTGTAGTTTATGGTTTCTGTTGTTTGGGTTTTTGAGAGATGATAGATGGTGACTGCACTGCAATGATCGAGGAGGGCTGAGAGACCTCCAGTATGATCATAATGATCATGAGAAAGAACAATTTTTGATATCCTCTCTGGATCCTTTCCTAATTGTTTCATGTTATGAAGCAGGATCTCACCGTTTGTGCCGGTGTCAAACAGAATTGTTTCTTCATTAGTTTCGATATAACAGGAGAATCCATGGTCTGCTATTAGTGTTTCATGTTCATTTTTCACATCATCATAAACAATGGTGAGTTTCATGGTTTTTTCCTTCTAGAGTATATGTTGTTTTATTCTATAGTGATATGATGGTGTTTGAGTTTGATCCACACTCGTTCATCGATTCCGATGAGTTGACCGCAGGGACAATGCACCTGTTTTCCCTTGATGTTGCTGTTGTCTTTGAGAATTCGTTTTTTCCAGCAGTGCCAAACGTTTCCTTTCCCGATTTTTACATATGAAAAGATTTCTTTGCCACAGTTGTTACATCGAATGGAAAGGGTTTTTCGCCGCATGTATTGGATGTATTTGTTGTCTGAATATTAGTGTTTATGCATATTTTGCCAGGTAGGTGTCAATACTATCTTTCATCTTTCCTACTGATTTAGCTCCGGTGATGCTTCCTATCTTTTTGCCATAGGAAAAGAATCCGAAATGTGGGATGCCCATGATGTCATAGTGTTGAGCAAGTTTTTTTTCGCTTTGTGTGTTCACTCTGCCGAAGGCTACTTTTCCTTGGTAGATTCGTTCCAGTCGACGGAGTCGAGGAAGCATGGTTTTGCAGGGTTTGCACCAGGGTGCCCAGAAATCAATGACGCTGAGTGGATATTTGTTGATAAAAGCATCAAAGGTATTCTTATCTAGCGTTTCTACATGAGTTGGCCAATCTTTTGCTTTGATATTGGGGTGGGGTTCTTCATTTTTTTTGCTGAGTTTATCAAAGAGTTTGATCATAAAGTGTTCACAAGCCTTTTTTTATCTTTTCATATGATGTTGCCCATATATAACGATTGTGCAATTATATAACACAACCATGGGTTGATCAGATTAACTTGAATGACATATGGCTGAAACAATCCGTTCAATCCTTATATGGAATGACACAGATAATCTGAAGAAGATCTGATCCGGTATTGTAGAACTGATGCCATTCACCTGCAGGAACAAAGATAACATCACCTTCTTTGCATGCTTCCTTCTGGGTTTTATCCCTAAGCTCTCCAGATCCTGAAACGACAAACACCTCATGTTCCCAGTCATGCTGATGAAGCGGTGTGTGTCCATTTGGTTGGATATCAAACAACCGCATGGCAAAATGATCTGCCCCATCTTTTTTGGAAATGAGCCAACGGATCTTTACATCTTTTGCACCTTCTACATCAGGAATTTCAGCTGCCACATCGGTATAGTGAACATGTTTCATTTTTCTTCACCTTTTTCTCAGATGTCTCTTATCAGGAAAATAAACGATGTTATTTAGAATCTTTTATTATCAATCAGATACTGTTTCAAGTAATGTTGAAAGATTCTTCCAGGCTGATCGAACGAGAGCTGAAAGTGATCCATCGTCAAATTCGGTGATGGTCTGTTCTGCGATCATCGCCCGAGTCACCAGTTCATCATAAGGAATGGTTCCCAGGATACGGATTTTTTTCTGAGCACAAAATGATTTGATTTCCTCGGTTTTTTCAGTGTTTATATCGCTCTTATTGATAATCACTGCTAGAGGAATGGAAAAGTGAACCGCAACGTCGATGACTCGTTTGAGATCATGGATCCCTGAATATGTCGGCTCAGTTACCACAACCACTAGGTCAACGCCGGTAATTGCAGAAATAACTGGACATCCGACACCCGGTGGCCCATCGATTAAGACAAGGGGAATGTTTTTTTCTCGTGCAAATTCCTCAGCACGGTTGCGTACCTCTGTTACCAGTTTCCCACTTGCTTCTTCAGCCGTGTTCAATTTTGCATGAACCATGGGTCCAAACCGAGTTTCTGATTCATAGATCACGCCAGAATCCCGTTCTATCATCTTGATTGCATCAACCGGACAGACATAGGCACAGACACCACATCCTTCACAGGATTCATAATGAAGTAAAATATCCTCGCTGATGGCATCAAAAACACATGATGAAGCACATTTCCCACATTTGATGCAGGTATCATCATCGATTTGTGCAACTGGCAGTCCATGGAATCCTTTGGTTTTGTTGATTTTTGGTTTAGCGATAAGATGAAGATCTGCTGCGTCCACATCACAATCAGCAAGAATCACTTCATCTGCAAGTGAGGCAAAGGCAGCGGTAAGCGTTGTTTTCCCCGTGCCTCCTTTTCCACTGATGATGGTGACCTGCTTCATGATTCTTCCTTCTGTTGTATTTGGTTCAATATTTCTTTAAACTGCTTTTTCATCGATGGTCGATGAGAGACAAAGGGTTCACCATTTGAGTACCAGTATGCAATATCGGTATCATGGGGAATGCGCATGAGAATGGGAATGCCTTCATGATGACAATATAAATCAACCGTGTTGTCACCAATACCATCTCGATTAATGATTACTCCAAAGGCAAGATTCAACCGTCTGGCGACATCAACGGTCAGTTTAAGATCATGCAGTCCAAATGGTGTTGGTTCGGTCACTAGGATGAGGTAATCGACATCTTGTACTGCTTCTATCACTGGGCAAGAGGTTCCGGGTGGTGCATCAATAATCACGGTTTTTTCATTGTTGAGTTCTTTTTTCACTGCTTTGATTACGGGAACGGCCATGGTTTCTCCAATATTAAGCTCTCCTTCGATTACCTCGATTCCATCTGATGTTGTTCCTTGATGAATAACACCGACCGCTCGTTTTTTCCATCCAACTGCATCAACCGGACAGACCAGCTCACAGCCTTTACAGGCATGACAGAGTTCTGGAAACAGAAGCACTTGTTTATTGACCACTGCCAGGGCATTATAGATACAAAAATCAGCACATGATCCACAAAACGTGCAAGTTTTTGTATCGATTTTTGGGATGGAAACCATTACTTCCTTATTCTGTTGTATCGGTGCATGAAGAAACACATTGGCATTGGGTTCTTCGACATCAACATCCAGCACTTGAACATTTCTTAGACTCAACGCTAGATTCACCGCAACGGTTGTTTTTCCTGTGCCTCCTTTGCCACTGGCAATCGCGATCTTCATTGCTTCACCTTAAGCACCATGGTTCCAACTTCAATGCCTATGCTTTTTGATACCAGTGGACATTTTACCATGAGCAAAAAAAAGATTTCCCGATCTAAGTCATTGAGTGCTTCGTAGTTACCTTGTCCTTTTGAAATCACTAGATCTGATTCCTTTAATAATTTGGTAAATGTTTTTGATGTATATTTGAGTACAAGACCTGGTGAGGAATAACTTGTTCCTTCATCCCCAGTGACAATGTGTGCAAATTCATCGATTCCAACGTCTTCAGCATCAGTTTTGGTCGCATCATTGATAATGGGATTATTTTTCACCACATAGGTAATGGATTTGTTCTTATGATGAAGTTGTTGGATTAATAACCGGTCAAAGACGATTTCACCGGTGTTATCAGCTAAAAATAAGACAGTTGAGGCTTGTTCTAATCGTCTTTTGAATAGTGTATATCCGGCATCATCAAAGGGATGAGAGGCGATGTTTTCAATTATATCCATTACATTATACCGGTTCATGGTGCCAAAATCAACCACGTTTCCAATAATGGATAGCTTTACTGCCATGAGTAATGGATCAGATGCTTCATCAATCATTTTTTTGAGTTGAGGAAGTTGTTTTTGTGCTTCTTCATTCGCCTGTTTTTTAACCTGTTGGTAAGGATCTTTAATGCCGGTGACCTGTTTGACGATAGCATGTACTCCTCGCGAGATCTCTGGAGGTGATTTTGTAAAATCAATGCTTCCGAGATACTCCATGATTTGTTTCATCACCTGTTCATGTTTGCTTTCATCTGCTGTTGCCATACGTGCAGCTTCCAGGCTCTGATGAAGAAAACAGGGAATACAATCAAGATGTGTTTGCATAGATTGCTCAACTCATTTGCCAAAAAGATTGGTTAGTGATGATGGTGCTCATGCTGTCTGAAGGCATGCTGCTGGCAGCCATCGGTCATGGTTGCTTGTTGTAACTGTCCGTTCTTGAATGCTTCAACGGTATCTCGAACTGATCCAGTCGCTCCTATGTAGACATCGATACCTAGTTGTTGAAAGAGATCGATTGCTCTTCTCCCCAGCCCCCTACAGACCATCACGTCCACTCCTTCTTGTTTCATGATCTGTGGTGGGTCACCGCTTCCACCCGTGTGATGGCTGGTGTTTTCGACCACTTTGACTTCATCGTTGTCTAAATCAACAATGGTATAGGTTGGCACCCGGCCGAAGTGTTCTCCGACTTGATCATCTAGTCCTTTCTGTCCCATTGATGGAATTCCGATTTTCATATTTTTTTCTCCTATTCATCCCTAACGTTGGCCACCCATTCCATGATGAGGACCTACCGTTGATGTTTTTGTTTCATTGAGGTTTCCTTGTTTGAAATCAATGACGGCATCTTTGACGGTTCCCTGAGCACCGGTAAATATTTTGATGCCTGCAGCACTAAGGGTTTGGAATGCATTTGGTCCAACTGATCCAGTGATCACTGCTTCAACCTGTTGACGAGAGGCATTCTGTGCTGCTTGCACACCTGCTCCACCGGTGCTGTTTTGTTGTTCGTTTTTCTGTGCGGTGTAATCAAGGGTCTCGGTATCAACGATAAGAAAGTAGTGGCATCGGCCGAAACGAGGATCAACCTCATCATCAATGGTCTTATTTGTTGCTGTAACCATGACTTTCATTTCACTCACTGATTTTGCCTGAATTATTGCTTCTGTTATAATAGTTGTCATTAACACCTGTTATTACGCACGGGTCATCGGCGCACCGCATTTTGGGCATTTCCGATGGTAGCAGGGAACACCGAGCTGATGGGGTTCGGTATGACCACAATTGGGACATCGACATCGTCCACCTGGTCCTTGTGCGCTTCCACCGCCTCTACCTAAGCCTCGTCCGCTTCCTCCACGTCCTCTTCCGTATCCTTGACCTGCTGGTCCTGTTCCATCTCCACCCGGCATTATGTTTTTTCCTCCATTTGTTTTATTCCTTTTTTTACATGTTCTGCAATAGTTGTAAATGACGTACTCAGTGTACTCTCTTTTTCCATCATGATGCTTCCCCTATCCCCTGTTTCCACGATACGTGGATCCAGTGGAATTGATCCTAAGAATGAAATATTGAAATCCTCAGCAGCTTTTTTACCGCCTCCTGTTTTGAAAATGTCGACTGTTTTTCCACAGTGCGGACAGGTAAATCCGCTCATGTTCTCAATAATGCCAATGATGGGCATGTTGAGTTTTTTGACAAACGTAATCGATTTTCGCACGCTCACAAGGGCTACATCCTGAGGAGTGGTAACAATGATTGCTCCAGTGATCTTTGGTATGATTTGAGCGATGCTTAATGGTTCATCACCGGTCCCCGGTGGGAGATCAATAATCAGATAATCAAGTTCTCCCCAGTTGAAATCACCAATGAGTTGTCTGATGGCACCCATTTTCATCGGCCCTCTCCAGATTATGGCATCATCTTGATGCCCTAGAAGAAAACCCATGGAGAGAACTTTGAGGTTTTTTGTCGCTTGAACAGGTTTAAGCCCTTCTTTTGATTGCATGACTCTAGTGTTTTTCAAGCCCAGCATGGTAGGAATTGTTGGTCCATGCATGTCGCAATCAAGAAGACCTACCTGGTTTCCATCTTGTGCTAATGTGAGTGCTAAATTAGTTGAAACCGTACTTTTTCCAACACCTCCTTTTCCACTTAACACCACAATAACGTGATTGATGTGACTAAGGTTTTTTTTGATGGCTTCTTCTTGTTTTTTTCTTTCCTGCATTTGATTTTGAGGCATAACCGTTCATTCTCCTCTATTCATCATCTATTCCTATATTTAAAAGATGATAAAGAAACCCCAATAATAGTTTTTATGGGGTTTCTTCTTTTTTAGTATCGCTTAGTTCTTGCAGCCGTTTTTTAACACTGTTTAGTTCGTTTTCAAGTGTTGTAATGGTGTCTTTGAGATATTGTTTTTCTTCATCTTTGCTTATTGGTTGGTATGGTTCTGCTGGATAAGCAGGATCACGAGCTGGATAATATCCTCTTCCCCAGCCGCGTCGCCATCCCAGGCCTCTTCCGAATCCTCGACCGTATCCACGGCCACCGCGAGGGATTCCTTTGGTATATCCTGGGCTATCATATCCGCTGCAATAACCAAGTGCTCTTCCTGTCCGTGGACCATATCCTTCAGGTCCGGTTCTATCTCCACGTGGCATCTTCTTTTTCACCTCCATAGTGGTTTCTAATTTTGTATTGTCCACCTGCAATGCAGATGGGATGACCATGAACAAGGGCATGGGCGACTTTTCTGCGAGCCTTTTGCAAATCGTTCCAAAGTGTTTTTCGTGAGACTCCAATGCGAGCTGCTGCTTCTTGCTGTGTGAGGTTTTCTAGATCGATGAGTCTTAGAATTTCAACTTCCGCAATGGTAAGACAAATGGAGTTTGGTTGTAATGGTGGTTGGGTATCGAAATCAGGGTAAGATGGTTGATGTTGAATCCAACGTCTTCCTCGATTTCGTCCTCGTCTTCCATGTCTATGTCCAGGCATCTTTGTTGTTCACAATTAATACACTTATGAGAATTAGTATAAATAATTTATTGAAAAATTATAAATAATATTAAAATGACGAATGTGAAAAATATTCATATGATTGATCTATGGCAGTATTAGATGCTATTATTCTTCATCAGTGCCCTTTTTTTTGGTCATGCAAACAAGCCAATCCCAGTTCAAGCTTAAGTGAAATAAAACCAGCACGGTTAGGATAATTGCTGTAAGGAGATGGATAGTGGAAATAAGAAACCCAATCCCACCTCCAACACCTCGAGTTGGCCATCTCAAGAGACCGGTAATGAAACATAGAAGAAAGAAAAACCCCATCGCAAGATCTATTCGATATTTTTTATGTGCGATATCAGTCATTATACCCACCGCCTCACTTGTTTTGAGTAGCTAGCAAATTGTTGAGGAAAATAGATTTTTAATGTTTGCCCCTCAATTGAAATGAACAAGCGTTGCATAAGCACCATAAATAAAACTGGCATTAAAAAACTAATCATCGATCCAAGAACAATAGCTTCTCCAATAAGAATGAGCATCATTCCAAGATACATAGGATGTCTACTGATGGAAAACGGTCCAGTAGTAATAAGTGTTGATGGCGTCTTATCTGGTTTTACCGTGGTGTGAAATCGTTTAAGATAGAGATTGGTAATTAAATTGAGAATGATACCTAGGATCATAGGTACTATTCCAATCAGATTCCATGGATGTAAAAAAAAGGGATGATCTTGGCATCATAATCGATAGAACGATTGCAGCAACGGCTAGAGCGTAAAAAATGCTTGGTGGATAGAAGTGTATTTTCTTTTTCATAGGCATCGATACTGTGAATGTTTGGACACTTCATTTGAGATTAGTGTTCACTGTTGACCACTTTGATTTTGATGATTGGGCTGCTATTGATTTAACCTATTTTGAACCACGCTGGAAATAGAAGTACACTTATTATTTATGATTGCATATCAGAGATTCGATGAGACTTATTTCATGGAATGTCAACGGTGTCAGGGCTGCAGATCGGAAGGGATTATTTAGTTGGTTTCAGAAGGATAAACCCGATATTTTTTGCATGCAGGAGATCAAGGCATTATCTGAGCAGTTCCCTCCTCATTTGAAGAATACACCAGGATATCATGTGTTGATCAATCCAGCGGATCGAAAGGGATACAGTGGTGTGGCAACCTATAGTAGAATTAAACCGAATTTGGTAAAACATGGTTTTGGTATCGATCGATTTGACAGTGAAGGTCGAGTTCTAATGACTGAGTTCAATGACTTTGTTTTGTTCAATATTTATTTTCCCAATGGGAAACAGAGTCGGGAGCGTCTTGAATATAAACTTGATTTTTACGATACCTTTCTGGCCTATGCAGATAATCTGAAGGCAGAAGGAAAAAACATTGTCGTCTGCGGTGATTTCAATACCGCTCATAAAGAAATAGATCTTGCTCGTCCCAAGGCAAATGAAAACATTTCTGGATTTTTACCGGTTGAACGCGCCTGGATAGATACATTCATCGATCATGGATATGTGGATACATTTCGAGAGTTCAACCAAGAACCTGATCAGTATTCCTGGTGGAGTATGCGCACCCGTGCCCGTGATCGAAATGTAGGCTGGAGGATTGATTATTTCTTTGTCAATAAAGAATTCCTGGATAAGGTCAACGATGCGTTTATCCTTCAAGAGGTCATGGGATCTGATCATTGTCCGATTGGCATTGAATTAGCACTTTGATCAATAATCCATGGATCAAATCCTCAAAATATTTTAAAATTTCAAAATTTATATAAATATGTAAAATTATATTCCATCTGCACAAAAAAAATATAACTTTAAAAATGATAGCACGTAACATCATAACATTAAGAGAATATGAAAAAGAACCTGTTGACGCTTTTTCTTCATATCTCTTTTGAAAAGGAGGCAAATAAATGAAAAACCAATATTTCACAAAAGCATTACTCACGGTACTGATTATTATTTTTTCAACCGTTTTTATTCCTTCATCATTATCTGCATTTTCAGATGATGCTGAAACAATCTTTAGTGATGATTTTAATGATAATAGCCTTGATCTATTGAATTGGACTGAGGATAATATTGATCCTGGTTGTTCCTTCCAAGAAATCAATCAGGAAGCAAACTTTACAACGAATGCTGGTCATAGTTTGATCTTTTCAAAGGTTCTTAATATTTCAAATTGGGAGGAAATTAATATTTCTGGCAAGTGGAAATTCACAAATCCTAATACTGCGGAGATGCGGTGTCGTCTTATAGATAATGTAACTAATGATTTTGTTGGAGTTACCTATGCAACATGGAATCCCATCGGTGATGAATACCAACATATCAGATTTTATAATAATTCAGCAAATTATGAAGAAGATTCCACCATGGATATTCCCACTGCCTATGCTGATTTTAATATTGTACTCACAAATGATACCTTTCAATATTGGGAAGATGGATTAATAATTAGCGAATTGGATTCTACTGTTCTTGCAGCCACAACACATTTCAAACTGCAAATTGGAGGCTATGATGCAAGTCCAGGTGAACAATATATGTATTTTGATGATATCTCCATAAATGTTACCTATCTTGATAGCCCTACTGCACCATCAAATGTGTCTATCGATGATGATTACGATGATGCAACTCCAGGTTGGGGTGAAACCCATTTTACCTCGATTCAAGAGGGTATCAATGCAGTAAATGATACTGGAACGGTTAACATTAACAACGGTATCTATGATGAATTTGTAACTGTGAATAAAACCATAACCATCACCGGGGAAACCATTGATAAAGTAGTGGTAAATGGTACCTTTTACCTTCAAAATGACAGTGTTATCATTGAGAATCTAACCATTGTTAATGCAACTGAAGGTGATTTTCCGGCTGGTATCTATGTTGAATCCTCACAATCTCTGTTAAGAAATCTGAAGATAAATAATTGTACAAATGGTATTTCAATTTCATCTGAAAATGATAGAACAAATATTACTGGTTGCATCATTGAAAATAATGAGTATGGTATCGATATGCGATACACATTCCAAAATAACATTTCTGGTAATTATATAATTGATAATTCTATTGGGTTATATTTTTATTACTCAAACCAAAACATGATATTTAATAATTATTTTGATAACATCCAAGATGTTGAAATTATCGATGAAGGTCCATCAGTGAATCTATGGAATCGTTCCTTTATCGTCCCTGGATTAAATATTATCGGTGGAGCAAACCTTGGTGGAAATTATTGGGATGATTACTCAGGTTTTGATTTTAATGCTGATGGAATAGGTGACACTCCCTATTTGATTTATTCAGATGAAGGTGAGAATTCATATTTTGATTATTTCCCACTGACTAACAACCAAAATGAACCACCCACACTGGGAATCCCTGATCCAAATGATGAAAGTACAGATAATCCATTGGAGCTAACCTGGGCCATTCCTATTAATGATGATGAAGGATTTTTCAGCTGGACCATTACCTGTTCAAATGGACAAAGTATATCCTCAGGTGAGGATAGCAATGGAACAAAAATATTGACCCTTACAAATCTTGATTACAGCACAACCTATACGATAACAGTTAATATTACGGATTGGTATCTTTGGACCAATCAAACCTTTACTTTTACCACCGAGTCAAAACCAAATGATCCAAAACCCAAGCCTCCTAAAATTAATGATCCTCCCGTGGCTCGACCAGGCGGCCCCTATTTCGGTAGTCCCAATGAACAATTGTTCTTTGATGGAAGTAGCAGTTACGATAATGATGGCTATTTAGTATCCTATAATTGGAACTTTGGCGATGGAACCAATGCTCAGGGGGCAAGCATCACTCACTTGTATAGTAAACCTGGATCGTATACGGTGACCTTATCTGTTACTGATAACCAAGGGAAAACTGCGTCATCCAGGACCACTGCCGTGATTGTAAAACCCAATAATCCTCCCGAAATTCAAAGTGATGTAAGCACGGATATTGGCAAGTTATCCATTCAACTTACCGTTACGGTTACCGACAAGGATGATGACCCCTTGAGTTGCTCTATTTCATGGGGTGATGGATCCTCATCTGCGGATCTTTCCATGTCAAATGGTGAAAGTAGAACAGAAACACATACCTACCAGGCCTTTGGATCCTATGATATTGATATCAACGCTGATGATGGAACCGCGGTCACGGTGAAAGGTCATAAGGCGGTATTATACACAGATGAAAACGATGATCAGACCACGTCAGGGTTCGGTGGTTTTTCACCTATTGAAGAGGAAGATGAAGAGTTCATTGAAAACCAAATAGATGAGCGGTCGTTGTTTGGAAAAGCACTTGAAAAAAACTATGTGATCCCTGCAGCAACCGCAGCTAGTATTTTATTGCTCTTTCTATTGAATCTTCTCATTGAGTTTCTTAGTGATTATTCCAGTGAACATGCTCTTGATTTTAGAGGAAAGAAAAAAGATGAAACCTCGAAAGAAAAGCCAATGAAGACCTTTTTGAGCAAAGGAGAACTATTGGCTGTTTTGCTAACTACCATTCTTTTTGCATTGGTCTTAAGCTGGACATGGACTCCTGATTTCTCTATGTTTTGGACGCTCTTTCTGATCACACTGCTCATCGTTGCCGTAATCATTCTAATTCGTGAGACCCTCAGATGCTATCTCTGTCGAAAAGAAGGAATCTACTCAGAATTTTATATCTGGCCACTTGGAGCAGTAATGATGATAGTTTCAACGGTGATCGGTAATACCTTTTCACTTGCAGCAAATCATCAATATGATGAACAGGGTGACATCAAAAAATGTGGACGAGTAAATTTCATTGTCTCTCTTTTTATGTTTCTGGTAGTTCTTGCAAGTTTCATTCTGAACATCTTTTATCCTTCCATTGTTCTTCAGATGATCGTGATTGTCTCTGTTCTTAATTTGTTCATTGATCTTTTTCCGTTCAGACCTATGGATGGATTTGAAATCAGAAAATGGAATGTGTTTGTTTGGCTGATCTTTTATGTCATTGTCATTGCGTTTTATGTGATGGTTTATTTCAATCTTTACCCTTAGTACATTGTTTGAATGAACCCTAATGCAGAGGATGCTATATTAAATAGAAAATAAACGATGTTTTCAAAACGATTCCAATGACTTTTTTTTATCTGATTTTACAAAATTCTTTCCATCATTGGACGAAATATTTATTAGCTTGAACAAACGATATATCATTGTTTCCTATTTTCTCTGAAAATATGGTGAGAGACCAAATGGGGGTATAAAATGAAAGGAGTAATTTGTATAATAGTGATGCTGTTGATATCTGGTTTTTCTTTTTTTCCTGTATCTGTTCCAGCAGAATTGAATTCTGATGAAGAATGCTCCATATATTTTCCAAAACTTCCCTATGCCTGTGAGGAAACCATTGATTTTACGAAGCGGTCAAATGTAGTGAATAATCCACCAAATACTCCAAGTAAACCAATTGGTCCATCAAACGGTGTGGTTTTTGAATGGTTGACATATTCAACATCTAGCACCGATCCAGATGGTGATAATATAAGATATGGATTCGACATTGATTATGACGGCGAAATCGATAAATGGTCAGATTTACTATACCCTTCTGGTGTAACCTGTACTTTCAGTGTTCTTTATCATTACCCTGGTACATATAGAATCAGAGTATTAGCAAATGATACCAATGGAGCCTTGAGTAATTGGTCAGAATCAAAAGTGGTGGTTATTACTGAAGGAAATAGTCCACCAAACATACCAAGTAAACCATCTGGACCGTCCGATGGATCGATTAATGTGAGTTATTTTTTCCAGACAAATGCAACAGATCCTAATGGAGATGAAATCAGATATGGATGGGATTGGAATGGAGATGATCTTATTGATGAATGGACGGATTATTATTTGTCGGGTGAAATGATTTCTATTTCACATCTTTTCACAAATACAGGAACATTTTATATTAGAGTTAGAGCTGAGGATGAAGAAGGAGCACAAAGCCCATTTTCATCTACAAAAATAATTGAAATCACTGGTGATCAACCACCGAATCAACCTCAAAGACCAGATGGTCCAGCCACGGGAAAAAGTGGAATGTCCTATATCTATTCAACGTCAACAACTGATAATGATGGAGATAACATTTATTATTTATTTGACTGGGGTGATGATACTGAAAGCAGTTGGATTGGACCGTACAACTCTGGATCAACAGTGAATGCGTCTCACATCTGGTTATCAAAGGGAACATTTATTGTAAAAGTGAAGGCAAAGGATGATCCCAATGGAGATGGAAACCTGGATGATGGTACTGAAAGTGTTTGGTCTGAATCGTTATCAGTTAGGATGCCGAAAAATAAAGTATTTGATACTCCACTAGTTCAGCTTTTCAAGAATCATCCAAAATTCGTTCCAGTTCTGCGATTCCTTTTAAACATCTAAAGGAATATCTTTTTCTCTTCTTTATTTTTAACTTAGAGGTGATTCTCCGTTATATGCTTCTAGGAATTCATCCCATTGAGTGTCTCTTGTGAAATCAAGACCAAACGTGGAATATGTTTGGTCATAATCGTAGATATGTTTCGGTGGAAAATAGATGGAGATTCCATGGGCATTTCTATGTCCGATTTGATGATGTTCATCAATAACTGCCTCATCAATTGTTTGTTGAATTAGGTGTGCAGTCTGATGCAGTTCGGGAATGCTCGATCTCCATTTAGGGGCATCAAGAAGAGCTGTAAAATGATAAAGATCAACTGCCAATCCAAAGGTTTGACCATATCTCATGGGTCGGGGAAAATCTTCTGATTTCAAACGGGCCTGGGTAATGTCCTCGGTTATAGCCATATGATTGGTGATTAAAACATCAGTAAATGCATTTATCGAGGAGATTACATCATCAAGCTTTTCTGTTTCTATTGCGGTCATGGTCATCGCTGGAGGATAGGGAAGAATTCGATATTGAAAAAAATTGTATAGATTCATGAACCAGTCATTTAGGGTACCAAAATAGGGAAGAAATGCTTCGAATTCCTTCATGACTTCGTTTGCAAGTGCAACGGAGGATTCGTCATTACTTATATCCAATATGGTAGTGATTGCTTTCCAGGGCCAACAGCCGCATCCATTCTGTTCTTGACTTCCAAAGTAGACTTCTGTTTCATCCCTCAGTTGATATGCTGATTCAATGCAACCCATTCGGCAGGCGGAAAAACCAATGATGTTTACTCCATCATTTTCATGGAGAGCGTTTTGAATTTCTATCATGGTAAGAAAATCGTTATTACTACTGATATCAGTGCAGGCTCCTTTCCATGAGTATCCATGATTCCACAGAACCAACATGTATCGATCTGCAGGAAATTCTGTTTTTGAAAAGGAAATAAAATCACTAAGTGTTTGTTGATCTCCCATGTTGAGTTCTCCCGGCTCATCCATTAGCGTTAAGTTATTTTCTTCATCAAGATGCCAGAGTAATGCAGGAGCATTCGGAACATCTTCTAGTACAATGATATCGGCATATTCAGTTGAAAAAAGATCTAGACCCGCAAGATAATCGGTCAACGGCCATCCATTATAAAAATCTCCATCGCCATAGATCATAAAGGTCCATTTTTTGTTTGATAAAGAGCTCTGAGAGAGGTTTTGATTATCCAGAATGAATTCCTTTTCCTCTACTGAGATGATTGACTGAACAGGATTGATGAAAGTCAGGAGAAAAACAAGAATTAAAATGATAAATTGTATTTTTTTCATCTATATATTAATCAAAAAGGATATATATAGTTGTATTTGTAATAGTCTTTTTGTTTTAAAAAAGTGGTTTTTGGATTTTAAGATAATATATAATTTGATGATATTTTTAAAATTTATATTGCTAAATCAAATAATTTTATGTAATTAATAAATCTTGTATGATTCTAGTTTTGGGGGTAAATCTATGAAAAAGATATTCTTATTGATAGCAACAATCATTCTTCTTGCAATTCTGTCTTTTTCTTCAATTTATTCGACATGTGCACAAAGCAGGTATTCATTTCAAAAGAACACAAAAATGACTGGAATAGCTATTGGATCACAGTATATCAATGATTCTACAATGTTAGAATTAATTTCATTTATTGATGCTATGAGGAGTTCTGTTAAATCCCTGGGAGATGGATTTTTTATATGGGATTATAATAACTTGATTAATAACAAATATGATATTAAAAAGATAATAAATTCTTATCACAGCATCCAAGAATGAAAAAAATTACTATTACAAAATAATACATAACGAATATGATATAAAAAATTAGAATAGACATCAAACCTAAAAAACACCTTTTTTTAGTAATCACGAGATGCTTTTTTTCAATGGAAGAACAGATTTAAAAATTAAAAAGAATTGTTTTCCTTAAATCAATAAAACATTTATCTGCTTAGATGATATCAACATGGAATAGTAAATCGCCTAATAACATGTGAGTTGGTGGAATCGATGGAACAACGAATCAGGGAATCATTAGATTTTGTTTATTATCAGCAAAAAAAACTCTCCGTTCTTGGTGGAATTGGAGCACTTCTTGGCTGGGATCAAATGACCTATATGCCAAAAAATGGAGCTGAAGAACGAAGTGAACAAACCGCGCTTCTTTCCACACTGAGTCATCAGCATGTGGTTTCTGATGAATTTTGGAATCATATTTTAACGCTTACAAAGGAATCGGTTCTTTCATCTTTATCTAATCAGGATCAACATGTGGTAAAACGATTGCATAAGGATGTGGAAAAGGCCAGAAAGATTCCTGAGGATTTTGTTAAAAAAGCAGCAAAAATCACTACCTTGGCTTATCCTGCATGGCAAAAGGCTAGAGAAAAAGATGATTATTCAATTTTTAAGTCACATTTAGAAAAAATCGTTTCACTTCAAAAGGAATATTGTGGCTATAGAGACATGCCCGGTCCCTGTTATGATACTCTTCTTGATGATTATGAGGAGGGAATGACGACTGACAAATTGAGAACTGAATTTTCATCATTAAAAAAGAACATTTTACGAATCCTTGAAAAGGTTCTTTCCTCCGAGTCATATCAGAATCAACAGGAATTAACTCTTTCATTTTCAAAACCTGTTCAGAAACATCTTTGCATGGATTTGACTAATAAAATGAATCTGCCACTTGATTCGTCTCGTATCGATGAATCAACTCATCCATTCACCACTTCTATTGGAAATGCTGACGTGAGAATTACCACAAATTACGATCGTGAAAACCCCTTGTTTTCTTTTTTTTCCACTGTTCATGAAGCAGGTCATGCACTCTATGAACTCGGGATGCCCGAGGGAAGATACAAAAACACGGTCATCTCAGATTCCCCTTCTCTTGGTATTCATGAATCCCAATCACGGTTCTGGGAGAATATGATCGCTCGAAGTAGACCATTTTGGGAATTTTATTTTTCACCAATAAAAAAACAGGCGGAATCAGCCTTGTCTACGGTAACATTTGAACGATGGTATCAACATGTCAACCAGGTGAAACCATCCTTGATCCGAGTGGAAGCTGATGAACTCACTTATTGTTTACATGTCATCTTAAGGTTTGAAATTGAATCGGATCTGATGGAAGAAAAAATAACTGTTTCAGAGCTTCCACAGGTTTGGAATGATAAAATGGATGAATATCTAGGAATACGTCCGCCAAATGATATGACCGGGGTACTGCAGGATATGCATTGGAGTGGCGGTTCCATTGGGTATTTTCCTACCTATGCTATTGGAACCATTTATGCATCCCAATTATTTGATCAATTACGAAAAGATCAGCCAGAAACAGATGAAAATATTAAAACAGGATCATTTATGCCAATATTAACCTGGTTAAGAGAGCATGTGCATCAATATGGTCGGATGATGACTGCAGATGAAATTATCAAAAATACATGTGGTGAAGGGTTGAATGCTGATGTTTTTGTTTCTTATCTAAAAGAAAAATATCTTAATCTCTATCTGTAAATATTGAGAGTTAAAAGAAAAAGAGAAAGAAATTGATTTGATCTTAGATCTTAATGATTATCAACCGATGACTAAGTGTTGTTGTTCATGCATAGTTTCTTGATTATCAGCATTATCGGTTGCATACCAACGAAGTTCTATGAGACCAAAAAAGATGCCATAATCTTCCATATGGATTTCAACGGTATCATCGTAAATGGTTTCTATAAAGGTTTCATCCCAGAGACCGTCTTCATTGCTATCCCAGGCGATTTCGTAATAAATATAATCAACTCCTGATCCGCCTTCATCTGTTGCGTTAAGCCAGATTGGAGTCATTGGAAAGATCTTGTATCCATTTTCTTCGTTCGGTTGACCTATCGTTTTCACAGTTACTGGTGGAATATCATCTTCACCTTCTTCAACCCAGGTGACGGTCACAGAGTCCTCTCCACTGTTTCCTGCTGCATCAATGGCGTAGGCGGTAATGGTTATCCAATCATCTGGATCAATATATAGATCAAGGTTAATAGGTCCAAGTTCATAGTCAATTGAGTTGAGCGGTGGATCGATTTCAAGTTCTCCTCCTTCATAAAACCCTCCGTCCCAGTCTAATCGATAATCAAGTAGTGCTACACCAGATTCATCATCAGTCGCGGTTCCAAGGACAGTAACAGTTCCCATGACATGTCCTGCTTCATGAGGATAGGTGATATCATTCTCTGGTTCAGTGGTATCCTCTTCTTCAGGACAACATTTACAGGGGCATTTTATTTTTGCTTTATCAGTGACAATGGTGTCAATGTCATCCTGATTTGGCCATCCACTTGGCCAGGCCATAATGTTCCATGATCCATCTGCATTTTTTTTGTTCGGAGCTTTGTATTTTACCTTGTTTCCATTTGCATCTGTTTTTTCTTTTTCGTCTTGATGATCCTCTAATCCCATTAAATGCCCTGCTTCATGTGCATAAACGCCTGCATAATCGTTGATGTGAAATACACCTGTGGTTTCCATACCATTGTTTGGTGCTGGGAGATTTTTATTTGGCCCCCATGCATTCACATGGGAATGATCATTATTGGTATAACCCGGTTTTATCCAATGAGATCCCTCATTACCCTCTTTTTGAGCATTACCGCCTGTTGGAATATCATTTGAAGACACATTCTTCTTTGCACCGATTTTCGCTTCAAAATTAACGGTGCAACCTGGCTCACGTGGATCACATCCATCATGACATTTCACTCTCCATGGGGGGAGACCATCGGGGCCAGGTTGTCCGTCTCTGTCCCAGTTCTCTCTATTCCATTTATCTTCGATATCTTTTTTGACTTTTTTTGCTAGAGTTTCTCCATGTTGATCCCAGTGTTTATCAACCCAATCCCCATAAAAAGTAATATGGATTTCTATGGTAATTGCACAGTTTTCTTCGTCAAGTTTCGCTCGGGTGCCGCTTTTTGGATCATAGTAATCAACATCTTGATTTTGATTATTTGTACCTGCTGATCCAATACTCAATTCAGGGGTATTTGATGATTCAGAAAAATGAGTGAATTCTTGAAACCATTGGTTATGTTGTAGAAATTTCTTTAAGAAAAAAAATAACGGCCATAGTGTATTTTTTTCCTTTGTTCTTGGTACTGAGATTTGAATTGGATCTGACCAATCACTCTCCGTTCCATCTGATAAATCTCCATCATCATTTGGATCATCTATTGCTTTTACCCTGATGGTATAATCATCTTTTTTATTCCATGTGTGGGTAAAGGTTATATTTTCTCCGGATTGATATGGGCCGATCCATTGTTTTGAAACTTCATCTCCCCAGTCATATTTTACATATATGGTATCGTCATCCTCATCGATGACAACGGTTGAATATTCATACTCAATATTTCGTTTAACATTTTTTAACCCGGCTGGTTTCGCTGGTTTTATGGGTGGATTGTTTACCAAAGAATCAAAAAATAAATCATTTTCGTCGGGTGTTAGATCATTTACTGTTTTGATAATATTGTTGAATTTATCAACATCAATATTTTTGGTGTGAACGGAATGAGTTATTCCATTTCCAGTAACGGTAATATTTGCAAAGGATCCTCCATAAACGTTTTCGTTACCAAAATATCTATCTAGATCAAAAAAGGTATTTGCAATGATGTCATCCCATATTTGATCGAGTTCTTGGTTTGTAAGATCAAATTCAGCAATAGGATTGAATGATTCTGTTGTTTTATTAAAATGATAGTATGATGCATCTCCGCTTGCATTCACATAGAATGTGTAAATTAAATGCATCGTATTTATTCCTCCGCAATAAATGAACAATTCAAAATCTTCAGGGCAGGATGCAGATATTGTGTTTTCAAATGGTTTTTTCTTGTTTTCAGTTGTTGAAAGAGAGCTTACCGTTGTTGAAATCAACAGCATTATGACAAATAAAGAAATTATTTTTCTTTTCATTGTTTCTTTTATCTCCCCATTTTGTTTTCCACAACACTATGGAAACAATAATGTAACATTTAATTATATATTATGTAAATATAAACTTTACTACTAATTAAATTTATTTTAAAATGATACAATTGTTATAATAAAATATTAACTTCATATCTTAAAGTACTGGCTTTTTTCAAAAGAAACGATATAAGAAAGATTGATTCACCTTTCGTATACTATCAATTAATTCATTAACAACCTGAGTTTCGCACTTAAATAAAGATTAAGTGCCTTCAGCGGTTGTGTTTTATTGGTGATAAAATACAAACCGTACTGAAGACACCACAGCACATAACGCCGAACAAGAATAAGACTTTTCCGATTGGAACTATCCAAATCGTTAAACAAATTTTTGAAG
>CAZQMI010000035.1:7657-21327 GCA_964594475.1 uncultured Thermoplasmatales archaeon | reverse complement strand
GTTTTCTGTGTTTTGGACATTAATGGCGGCACGCTTGTTCTCCCGACCCGATGGATCGACTTCATTGATTGGTTTTAATTTTTCTAATTCAGTGAATAATGCAACCATTGAGCTCAGTGACTATGTTCGTAATCATTTCCATCAGGAGGATGTTGTTCGCTTTGAACATCATATCTTTGAAACATGGAAAAGCATTGTCATCCAGCCCTATGATCGTCGTGATGAATTGCTCGAATTAGCAACACATGTGAAAAACATTAGTGCTAAACATGAGGGTGGGGAAATCGCGGTTGAACAAAAACGAAACCATCCCAGTGATATCCTTGAATATTTCGTCCCGAAAACCGAACTGATTGAAAAAGGGTTGATGAATGCGGTGACTCAGAATTATCTTGATAAACATGAATCATTGAATAACACGGCGAAAGCATTGACCGAAAAGGGTCTGTCCTTTATTGCAGCACCAACGCTGCATCATCGGAGGTGATAAGAATGAAATTTAATTTAGCATTTATTGGATTTGGCGTTGTGGGTCAAGGGCTCACAGAGATTCTTCTTGAAAAAAAGCAGATGTTGAAAGAGCGATTCAACCTTGATGTTTCCATCGTGGCTATTTCAGATATCATGAAGGGATCAGTGTATCATGAAAAAGGTCTTGATATGGATAAAATCATGGGATTATTGAAAGAAGGAAAAAAGGTGGATGAGTATCCAGAAGGTGTGAAAGGCCTGGACAGCCTTGCCACCATTAAGGAAACCAATGCTGATGTGATCGTTGAGGTCACCTTTACCGATGTGAAGACCGGTGAGCCTGCACTTACTCATATCAAAACCGCTCTTGATCAGGGTAAACATGTGGTGTCAACCAATAAAGGTCCAGTGGTCAAAGAGGTCAACAATTTGTTAAACATTGCGAAAAAAAACAAGGTTCATTATGGGTTTGAAGGTGTAGTTCTTGCAGGAACTCCTGCTTTGAATCTTGCTCAGTATACCCTTGCGGGAAACAAGATATCTGGGTTTAAAGGTATCATGAATGGGACAACAAATTATATTCTCACTCGTATGGAAGAAGGCATGTCTTACGAGGATGCATTGAAAAAGGCCCAGCAATTGGGCTATGCTGAAGCAGATCCCACTGGTGATGTGGAGGGTCTTGATGCCTTGGGAAAAGTTGTGATTCTAAGTAACGTAGTCCTTGGGAAACAAATTGGATGGGAGGATGTGAAACGAAAAGGAATAACAGAGATTGCTATCGAAGATATTGAAAAGGCAAAACAGGAAGGTAAGAGATGGAAACTGATCGGTAAAGCAGAATTCAAACAAGATGGAAGCGTTGCTGCAGAGGTTGCTCCTGAGAAATTGCCGCTTGATGATCCGCTTGCTGGAGTGATGGAGGCAACCAATGCCTTGACCTATTACACTGATGAACTCGGCCCAGTTACCATCGTGGGACCAGGTGCAGGTAAAAGAGAAACCGGGTTTTCATTACTTATTGATCTAATAAATATGAATGCCAAACTATCTTGTGATAAATAGATGATAAAATTGAAGTATGGACGGGAATTTGATTATGAAAATGCTATTAGATGGAAAATGGGTAGATCGATCAGAAAAAATTGAGGTTATTGATCCTTATGATGGATCCCTTGTTGATACGGTTCCTAGTGCAGATGAAAAAGATGTTGAAGTCGCTTTATCCTCAGCGGTAAAGGGTTTTGAAGAGATCAAATCACTCAGTGTGTATCAACGAGCTGAGATCCTCTACAAGACCGTTGATTTGATGAAGAAAAAACAAAAGGAAATTGCAACTTTACTTGCTCGGGAAAGCTCAAAAACGATTCATGAGGCAACTGGTGAGGTAAAACGATGTATCAATACATTGATGATTTCAGCTGAAGAAGCAAAACGAATTCTTGGTGAGACCATTCCCTTTGATTCCTTTCCTGGTGGAGAGGAGAAAAAAGGGTTTTATTATCGATTTCCAATTGGTATCATCCTTGCGATTACCCCATTTAATGATCCCTTAAATCTAGTTGCTCATAAACTCGGTCCAGCCTTTGCTGCAGGAAATGCAGTAGTGTTAAAACCCGCATCAGTTACTCCGCTTTCTGCGTTGAAGCTAGCTGAACTCTTGATGGAAGCAGGCCTTCCCCCTAAAGCCTTACAGGTGCTTACTGGTCCGGGTAATAAACTTGGAAAACCCTTGGTCACAGATGATCGGGTTCGGATGGTTTCCTTTACCGGTGGAGTTGAAGCTGGAAAAAAGATCGCTCAACTTGCCGGTATCAAAAAAATTGGAATGGAACTTGGATCCAACTCCCCGGTTATTGTGTGGAAGGATGCTGATCTGAAGAAAGCGGTTCCTTCTTGTGTATCAGGTGCATTTTGGGCTGCTGGGCAGAACTGTATCGGGGTTCAGCGGTTGTATGTTCATAAAGATGTGTATGAGCCTTTTAAAAAGGCTTTTATTGAGCAGACAGAAAAATATAAGATTGGGGATAAACTGGATGAGGACTGTGATATGGGTCCTCTGATCACTGAGGGTGAAGCAAAACGAGTGCAATCCTGGGTGAAGGAAGCAAAGGAAAAAGGGGCAACGATTCTTACAGGCGGGAAGCGAAAAGGGGCGGTAATGGAGCCAACCGTGCTTGAAAACGTTTCAGTTGATGCAACTATTCATCATGAGGAGGTGTTTGGACCCGTGGTGAATATGTATGCTGTTGATGATTTTGATGATGCCATAAAGAAGGCTAATTCCTTGCCTTATGGACTACATGCAGCAGTTTTCACCGAAAATATCAACCTTGCGTTGAAAGCAGCCTATGGGCTCGATTGCGGTAGTGTCATCATTAATGATTCGACGGATTACCGGCTTGATTCCATGCCCTTCGGTGGAGTGAAGAAATCTGGTATTGGTCGAGAAGGCATCAAGTTTTCTCTTCAGGAAATGACTGAACCGAAAGTGATCTGTTTTGATGTTTCAGGACCATAATAAGGTGAAAAAAATGAAAACGAGTATTGCTGGCGATTATAACGCGTTACGTGGAGAGCCTCCATTGAAGTATCTTGCTAAGGCCAATCAAATGCAGGCAGCAGGGCATGATATGGTCCGTTTTGAAATCGGACAACCGGATTTTGATACCCCTGAAGTAGTAAAAAAGGCGGCTAAACAAGCACTTGATGAGGGTTTCACTCATTACGTTCCAACAGATGGAATTCCCGAGTTAAAGGAAGCGATTCAAGAGGATATTGAAAAGACCCGAGGTTTTCGACCGGATCTTGATCAGATCATGGTGCTTCCCGGCGCCAAACCAGGGTTGTTTTTTGGCATTATGGCCACGGTTCGGCAGGGAGATGAGGTGATGTATCAGAATCCTTTTTATTTTACCTACGATTCCATGTTCGGGTTTTTAGGGGCAAAAAAAAGACAGATTCCCCTCTTTGAAAAAGATGAGTTTCGGATGACACCTGATCAGGTTCAGGAAAAGATTTCTGATAAGACAAAGTTGATCCTTTTGAACTCTCCGCAGAATCCTACTGGAGGTGTGCTGACTAAAAAGGATGTGGAAACCATCGCAGAGCTTGCTAGAGAACATGATGCCTATGTGCTTTCTGATGAGATCTATAGTAAAATGTTATATGATGGAGCCGCTCATTATTCTCCTGCTTATCTTGATGAATGTAAAGAACGAACCATGATTGTGGATGGGTTTTCTAAAGCATATTCCATGACCGGGTGGCGTCTTGGCTATATTGTTGCACCAAAGGAAATCATTCATAAGATTGATCTCTTGTTCGCTGATGTTGCATCGTGTACCACTTCATTTGTACAAAAAGGAGGAGTGGCAGCACTTAATCATGGTCATGATTTTGTTGATCATATCATGAAGAAATTCTCAGAGCGAAGATCAGCGATTGTGAAGGGCTTAAATGAGGTTCCAGGTTTTAGTTGTATTTATCCCAAAGGAGCGTTCTATGTATTTCCTAATATTTCCAAGACAGGGATGAGCAGTGAAGCATTGGCAAATCATATCATTGAACAGGCAAAGGTCTGCTTGCTTCCTGGTACTGCGTTTGGTAGTCAAGGCGAAGGCTTTCTACGCCTGTCTTATGCATCTTCAATCGAAGATATTCACACAGGAATCGATCGATTAAAGAAAACCATGGAAAATTTAATATAAGATAAGGTATCAACTGTTTAATGAACACTTGTTAATTTTCTCATTTGTTACTTGGGCAAGATTCCGGCCTAAAAAGGGGTCTTCCAGTAACGCTTATATGGGGTAATCAAATACCAGTTTACTCCTAAAAATGATTTCAAATGATGAAATAAAAAGAAGGTGTATCAATGAAGGTTATTTCAAAGAAGGATTTCAATGATTTTATTGATGATTTGATTCAAGATGATTCTTTTGATGTGCATGGCGTGAAAGCAAAGAAGGATAAATTTGTCTTTGGAGAACTTGAAACGGTTCAGGATTTACGGTTGGATTATGATACCACTATTCTTCCCCCTAAGAAATATTTCATGCCTCAGTATGAGACCTTGATGAAATGTTCGCTTTCCTCACCATTTGATCTTTCTGAGGAAAAACCGCAGAAACCATTGGTACTCATTGGCGTTCATCCCTATGATCTGATCGCTATGAATCAAATGGATGCCTATTATTTCAATGAAGATGTGTCAAAATCCTATTTAGAACGACGAAAGAACACATTTGTCATTGGATCAAGTATTTTAAATACGCATGAAAAAGCCTTTTTTGGCAGTATGAACACTGCTCATGTGGACAATGGCTATGATCTTTTCATCACTGATCTTGGTGATAAGGTAACCATTGAGATCGGGTCAGACAAAGGAAAGGATTTGCTTAGTCGGGCTGCTCGGGTAAGAGAGGCAACAAATGTAGAAGAACAAAAGGTAAAAGCCATTCAGCTAGCTGCTCAGGGGAAGGCAAAACGAGGGATGAAGATTGAACCAAAGCAATGGTATAGTCTGCTTGAACAGAACTATGAAAATGAGGTATGGAAATCTCAATCAGATAAATGTCTATCCTGTGGCACCTGTACCTTGGTTTGTCCCACTTGTTTTTGTTATGATGTCAATGATGAGATTGATCTAAAGGGCAATACCAAACGGGTTCGCACCTGGGATGGATGCTTGCTTCGTCAGTTCACTGAGGTCGCAGGTGGTGAGGTCTTCCGTGAAGATATTAAGGACCGGTATCGTCATCGGTTCTTCCGCAAAGGAAAATACCTTCCAGATCGATTAGGCTTTACTGCTTGTGTGGGTTGTGGTCGCTGTTCAACGCAGTGTATCCCAGATATCGCTGATCCGGTGAAGGTGATGAATCTAGTGTTTGATCATTCTGAATCATTTATTCAAGATCAAGAAAGTCAGCCAAGAAAGATTTCCTTGGAAAACGTTTCAGTCAATGAAGAAGAAGCTCAATCATTGCATCATCCACTACCGGCAACCATTACTCATGTTGAACAGTTAACGGCTCGTGAGAAGCTGTTTGAAATTGAACTTGATTCCAAAGATCCATTGTGTCATGAACCAGGTCAGTTCGTGGAAGTCTCTGTGATGGGTGTTGGTGAAGCACCGATTTCCATCGCATCTAGCCCGGATAAGAAACGGTTTGATTTGGTGATCCGAAATGTTGGTGAGGTCACTAAAAAACTGCATGAGATGAAAAAAGGAGACAAGGTCGGTATTCGTGGACCATTTGGTAAAGGATTTGATATTGAACAGTTACAAGGTCGTGATTTACTGTTTATCGCTGCTGGTCTTGGCCTGCCGCCATTACGGTCATTGATTGCCTATGTGCTTAATGAGAAACATCGGAAGGATTTTGGCTCGATTCATATTCTCTGTGGCTGCCGGGAACCCTGTGAGGTTTTGTTTGATGAAGAGATCCGGGATTGGCAGGATATCGAGGATGTACAGGTGTTACGAACGGTTGATAAATGCCCTGAGGATGAATGCTGGGAAGGAGATACCGGCTTGATTACGAAATTGATCCCGAAAGCTGGATTTGATCCTAAAAACACCATGTGTATGATCATTGGTCCTCCTGTGGTGTATCCGTTTTGTATTCAGATCCTTCTTGATCTTGGTGTACCTGAGGGCCATATCATTGTGTCCTTGGAACGCCGCATGAAATGTGGTGTGGGGAAATGTGGCCATTGTCAGATCAATCAATTGTATGTCTGCAAGGATGGTCCCGTGTTTAATTATCACGATATCAAGGATTTACCGGAGGCGTTTGCATGAAACCGAAAATTGCATTTTTTGATTTTGCCAGTTGTGAAGGTTGTCAGCTGCAGGTGGCAAATCTTGAGGAGACCATTATTGATGTTGCTGATGTGGTCGACGTTGTTGAGTTCCGTGAGGTTATGTCCGATCAAGCTGAGGAATATGATATCGCCTTTATTGAAGGGTCCATCACTCGACCAATCGATGAAAAACGGTTGAAGGCAATCAGAAAGAAAACAAAGACATTGGTTGCTCTTGGCACCTGTGCACATCTTGGCGGTGTGCAACGGTTAAGCAATCAGTGGACGGCTAAAGAAAACATTGATGAGGTCTATCCAAATGCGAAAAAAAAGGATATTGCTAAAAATGAGTATTTTGAAAATCCTCGGCATAAAGCAGTCGATGAAGTGGTAAAAGTTGATTATGTGATTCCAGGCTGTCCGATTGACCGGCAGGAATTTGTGAATGTACTTGTGGCATTGCTTCATGGGAAAAAACCACCGATTCCTGATTACCCGGTGTGTGTGGAATGTAAGAAAAAGGAAAATGTATGTTTATTTACCATTGGAAAGTTTTGTATGGGTCCAGTTGCTCGTGCAGGGTGTGGTGCGATTTGCCCATCTCATGGCAATGAATGTGAGGCATGTAGAGGATACGTCAGTCATCCACATGACCGAGCGCAAACAGATGTACTTGAGGAGCAAGGACTTTCTGCTGAGGAGATTATGAATCGAAAGACCATGTTTACCTATCGATATATTGAAGAAGAGGAGGAATCAGAATGAGCAAAGCAAAGCAAGTTTCCATAAACGTTGAACATCTCACTAGAGTTGAGGGACATGGAAATATCGTGCTCAATGCAAAGAATGGTGAAGTTGAAAAGGTTCAGTGGCAGGTATCTGAAGCCCCTCGTTTTTTTGAATCATTTGTTCGGAATCGACCGTATATGGAATTGTCCCATCTGACCTCACGGATCTGTGGGATTTGTTCCATTGGTCATGCACTTGCCTCATTGAAAGCAACTGAGAATGCCATGAACATTAAGATTTCAACGCAAACCGAGATGCTTCGCAAAATTGCTTTGCATGGTGAGAACATGCAGAGTCATATTTTGCATGTTGGTTATCTGGTCTCTCCTGATCTTTTTCGGGTGGGAAGTGTGTTTCCTTTGATTTCTTCTGCACCTGATACGGTTAAAAAGATCATTTCCCTACATCGGCTAGCAAACGAAATGAGCGAATTGCTCTGTGGACGTACCACTCATCCCATCAGTCTTGTGCCCGGTGGATTCTCTGAGATTCCATCTGAAAAACAGTTGCTGAACCTAAAACATCGATTGCAGCAGAGCATGTCTACCTGTGATGAGGTGGCAGGGGTGATCTTGGATAATGCAGATAAACTGCCGGATTTCACCCGGGAAACCGAATATATTGCGTTAAGTAAGAAGGATGAATACGCCTTGTATGATGGTGTGATCGGGTCAACTGATACCGGAACGCACCCGGTGAAAGAATATGAATCAGTGGTCAATGAGTTTGTGGTGCCCCAGTCCACGGCAAAATACTGTAAACATAAACGAGACAGTTACATGGTAGGCGCCCTTGCTCGATTCAATCTGAATGCGGATGTATTGCATCCAACGGCAAAGGATTTAGCAAAGCAGTTCAATCTTTCCCCTATTAATTATAATCCATTTATGAATAATATCGCCCAAATTGTTGAATATGTGCATTCTGTTGAGGATAGTATCACTCTCATTGATGCACTGGTTGAAAAAGGGGTCAACAGTGATGAAAAACCGGTTGATTTTTCGGTGAAGAAAGGTCGTGGTGTTGGTGCTATTGAGGTGCCACGAGGCATTTTGTTCCATGATTACACCTATGATAAGAACGGGATTTGTACCAAGGCGAATTGTGTGATTCCGACCAATCAGAATCATAATAACATTCAACAGGACATGGAAGCCTTTGCTCCCGATTTACTGGACAAATCAAAGGATGAGATTACCTTGAATCTAGAGATGCTGGTCCGTGCATACGATCCCTGTATCTCTTGTAGCACTCATTATTTAGACGTTACATTTGTTGAATAATACTTGATTTGATATGGACACTAAGATTGCAGTGATCGGTGTTGGAAATCCCTTACGTCGGGATGATGGAATAGGTATTGTGCTTCTTGATCATCTGAAAGAGCATGCATACAATGATATGATATCCTATATCGATGGAGGAACAGGTGGGATGAACCTATTGTATCTGTTCGATCGGTTTCAGGTGGTAATCGTTGTAGATGCAGTAAATTTTGGCGGAGATGCTGGAGAAGTTAGATTTTTTTCTGTTGATGATGTGATAAGTCATAAACATCCGGTTGGTTTGTCAACTCATCAGAATGATGTTCTTGAGATCATCAGGATTTCCCGAAAACTTGATCAATGTCCAGATCAGATCTTTGTTTTCGCAGTGCAACCTGCTGATGTTTCCATTGGTGAAGGCTTATCATCAGTCGTTGAATCAAACCTGGATGATATTATTGAACGGTTAGAGGATGATATACAGCAGGTCTTTGATTCGGTTGTGTGATCCTTGTGCTATTTTGAGTCACCATTCATCAGGTTTTTTAGGTAACATTTGTTAAATAAATATTATATATACAAAATAACAAAAGAGTATGTGAGGAAAGGGAATAGAATCTTTTTTTACTTCCATCTCTCACCCCTTTCTTCCCTCCCTCCACCTCTCTTCTTTCTCCTTTTAAGGATTGTATCCTGGTCTGTTTTCATCGTAAAGGTCGATGCTATCTTGTAATATGGTTTCTATAAATGCTCTTCGATCGGAATCATTATCACGTCCTAAAGTACCATAAACACTCGTATAATAGGGTTTGATGATTCCTTTGTCATAACCAAGGCTGACGACGGTGAACATGGGAAGGCCCTTGATGTGTTTTTGATCATAGATGTAAAGTGCATCGGCTCGTTCATCAGTTGCATGATCGATATTGGTATAAAAATAAGCAATGCTTGTATTCTGATAGGAAAGAGCTGTTGAATACATATCCTCTTTTCCGTAATCAACGGAGAAAAGGTCCTGAATGATGGGGAGCATGATGTCACATCCTGGACAGGCATCCTCACTAAAATGAAGAAATACGATTCCCTCGCTTATATTATCTAGCACAAAGGAGGGGTGGGCTTGATCATTTGCGGTTTTAAAGGTAAAATCAACGGTTGTTTTAGGATCAAGTTTTAGACAGCTCAGACAAAGTACGGTGACGATTCCATCCTGAACCTCTTCATAGACGTTAGTTCCTATCAGCATACCAGTTAATGCAAGAGAAACAATGATAACTGCACTGATTTGGATGTTTTGTTGTTTTTTCATCTTATCAATCCTTTTTGAAGCTCAGTAGATCCTTTGGACAGGCGGTAATACATTTTCCACAGAGAATGCATTCGGGATCTCTGTTCATATGAACTACATCGATTCCCATGGGGCATATCTTGCTGCAGGCGTTGCAGTGAATGCAATCATCTGAAAAGGTATCTTCATTTGTTCTTCCGACGTAGAGAAAACTGATTTTGTTGAAGGGTGCAAAAAGGGCTCCCAGCGGACAGAAATACCGGCACCATCCTCGTTCAACGGTGAAGATCAGGATGAGAAAGAGAATGAAAATGATAAGAGCGGTCAAAAAAAAGGGATTAGTTACGTATTCTCCAGGATAAAGAAGTAATGTTGGAATGGTTCCAGTGAGAAATCCAATAGGGCAAATATCTGTAAACATAAATCCGAAGAGTGCGGTGGTAGCTAACACTAGTCCAATAAGGATGAAATATTTAACGTAAATGAGTTTTAAATGCAATGATCGGATGCTCAATTTATTGATGAGTGCATTTCTCTTGAATTTTCGTGCAACAGGTGATGTTGCTCGCTGTAATAGACCGATGGGACAGGCCCATCCACAGATTGCTCTGCCAGTCAACACACCAAAAAAACCGATGATGAGCAGGGGAAATGCAATAAGCTTCCATTTAAAGCTATTTTGAAAAACACCAACTTCAAGTGCTCTTAAGGGACATGCTGATGTGGCGGCTGGACACGAATTACAATAAAAGAAGGGATAGCAAAACCCGGTTTTCAGTCCAAGTGGTCCGAGGTTTGCTGAAAAAAAGATGAGTATTTGTGATAGCAATCGTTTGATCTGCAGTTTCATAGGCGTTATCGTTTGCGCTTATACATCATCATTGTTATAAAGATTATTGATAAGGCGATGAGAATGAATTCAAAACCTGGTGAATCATTGTTGCCATTGGTATCTCCACCGTCTCCATTTGATGATGTTTGATAGGTGACTTTGGTATTCTCCATATAGGTGTTCCAACCGGTTGCGGTTTGAATTGCTATGGTGTATTGAAGATAAGTAGCATCATCATGGTTCAGGTTTATAATCGCTGAATAAGTATCACTAGATTCCTTTGACATGGAGGTATTTTCTTTTGTATAACAGATTCCCGTGTTGGCATTACATTCTTGTATGATAGCAAAGACTCCTTCTGGATTGCTAATGGCCTGATTAGTGATGCTCACGGTTATATCTATGCTATCCATCGCTTGTGGTTCCTGTGGGCTGATATCAACTTCGATATCGTCTGCGATGGCAGTTGAGGTAAGAAGCGTCATGATGATGATTATGATCAGCGGGGTGGTGATTTTTCTTATCATCTTGTTTTATCTCCTAAGATTTTCCTATTATATTCATATTCATTTAATAAATTCATCGATTTTATCCTTTAATAAGATTGAATCTCCTTGCCATCCATCGGGTATTTCATTGTAGAGCATGACACCGGTGTGTTTGTAGAGAATTTTTCCATCTCGATCGAAGAAACAGATGGATGGAATACCGCTTGTCGGTGTTTTCTTATATTTGTCGGTATCATCTTTTTCGTTTCCAAATACCCAATTCAATGGATATCCGGCTTTTTCATATTGGGCGAGGAAATCTTGGATGTCGGTATTGGTTTCCCCTGAATCAACATTGATAGAGAGTATCTCTAGATCGTCTCGTGAATAGTCTTCATATGCTTTTATTAATTCTAACATTTGGTATTGGCAAGGGGTACACCAGGTGGCCCAGAGATCAAGGATGACGATTTTTCCTCGATAGTCCTTCAGTTCGGCAGTTGATCCGTCGAGAAGTGAAAAAGTGAAATTTTCTCCAGTATCTGACCCATTGTTATTGCCATTATTACTTGTTTCATTGTCATTGTTTGAATTGATGCATCCTGAGAGAGCCCCGATGAAGACAATAATTAGGATAATCAGTGTTGTTTTGAGTATCTTAGTTTGATTCATTTTCTTTGCCTGATGGTTTTTTTATTCGATATATGGTTCGAGTTTTGATTTCAGTGCTGGTTTTGGCATTGCTCCGACAATTCGGTCAACGAGTTTTCCATTTTTAAATACTAGTAGTGATGGTATGCTCATGATTCCATATTTTTCAGCGGTTCCTCTGTTGTTATCCACATTGAGTTTTCCAAAGACGATTTTACCTTGCATTTCTTTTGCGAGTTCTTCAATGACAGGGTGAATCATTCTGCATGGTCCGCACCACGGTGCCCAGCAGTCTACGACGACGGTGTTGTATTGGGATATCTGATCATGAACATCAGCATCTGTCATTTCTAAAGGGGTGTTTGGCATTTTTTCCATTTGCTTTCCTCCATTGAGATATTGTTCTTTGAGTTCTTCGAGTTTTTTCTTTCTAATTTCGTCAAGATTATCTGACATTGAAAATGTATATGTTCATCATGTTATTTAACGTTTGTGCAAAAAATTTTCACAACCATTATATATAGGCACATCAATAGGTATCTTGATGAAGGTCTTACCAATTCAAGATTCAATGAACTGTGATGATGCTATTAAATGTGTCTTTGATCTCAATAAACTTGATCTCGACGTCTTTAAGGCTCTACAGAAAAATGGTGCTGCCCGAGCTGATGAGTTGGCACTTATATTGCAAAAAGAGCGAAGTACAATTTATCGATCATTACAGAAATTATGTGCATGTGGAATCTGTGATAAGAAAACAAAAACACTTAAACAGGGTGGATACTATCATATTTATGTACCACAGGACTCTCAAAAAGTAAAACAGAAAGCAGAGCATTGTTTGGAGCAATGGTATCGATCGGTAAAACAAACATTACAATTAATAACAGAAGATTTAAAAAAAGAATAATACAATAAGTAATTATAAATATGAAACCTATATGGGATTTTTTTCAACATAATTTCAATTCATATCCCGTTAAATAAATAGAATGTTTTAAATATCACGAACAGTATCTAACCTTCAGAAATCTAGGAAGGATGGAAACTATGAAAGTAAATAATCCAAATGAACTAGTAGGAAAAGAGGTTTTTGACACCAACGGAAATACCATCGGACGTGTTGATAAATATTGGAAAAGTTGGAATGATGAGTATCCAGGATACTTCTTTGGAATTCGCCCAAATGAAAACACCAAGGACACCTGGTTCAGAGGAACAAACAAACTTGTCCCTATCTATAGTGACTACATTCGAGACTGTGGCCAACAGATCACCTTGAACAAAACCACTGAACAACTCGGTCGATTCTGGAACAAAGCAGTCCCCTGCGGTACGACTACCTGCCCAACCGATCAACTCGTTGACAAACCAATCTATGATAAGAACCATTCCCGTGTTGGAACCTTCTATGGTTGGGTTGAAAGTGATGGAACCTACAAGCACTATGGTATGTTTGTTGATCCATATCTCTGTGACACCTGGCATATGCCATACAACACCATGATGCCCATGCCAACCAATTATATCCAAGAAGTAAGTGATACCATTACCTTGGATAAAACTCTGGATGAACTCAGAGATTACTGGAAAAACCAGTTCAACTTTAAATAATCAGAAAAAAAATGCCTTGAGGGAGGCAATCTTTCCCTCATTTTTTTACCAAATATAATGATTATATTTATCTGCTTCTCGTTCTTTGACTGAATGAAATGTTTTTTCAGTAATGGCAATGATTTTTTTGAAACGATCGTCACCATGTAAATTAAGCAAGATGGTTTCCAGGTTTGTTCGCAATGATTCTCTCATAGATGAGATGATAAGAATATATCGAACCAGCCAGATGGCCAGTTTCTTTGCAAAATCAGGTGAATTTCGTCGTGACACATTTTTAAATAGACTAGTTTGAAGGAGTTCTTCTGTTGCATTTCGTATTGAGATATCAGCTTCTTCGTCCATGTGCCTGACCTTTTGCCTCTGTATTACCGTTGCCAAGCTTAATATTTATATATTTCTATAAAATAATCTATAATTCCATGGTTTAATGATAGAATCATTTTTTTAAAAAAAGAAAAAAG
>CAZQMI010000035.1:2522-7647 GCA_964594475.1 uncultured Thermoplasmatales archaeon | reverse complement strand
ATAATTCGTAGGTAACCATGTATTCTCCTGGATCTCCTTCCTTGAATTTAAATCCATGTTCCTTACAGAGATTGATCATAGGAATGTTATCTTTAAGAACGGGTCCATAGATTTTTTTAAATCCTTTCTTTCTGGCAATTTCAATAGTGTATTCAATGAATTCAGCACCCAATCCCCGTCGTTGCCATTTATCACTGACTACGAGTGCAAATTCCGCTTCCTTGTTACTACCAGGATCGGCGATGATACGGGTGACTCCGAGCAATCTTCGTTTTCCTTTTTGTTTGATTTCAGCAACGATTCCAATCTCACGGTCATAATCAATATTACAATAACGGGTGCGCATTTTATGTGGTGTTTCTTTGATCACTCTAAAGAACCGATAGCGAACGGTTTCTTCTGAGAAACTATCAAACATTTCCTGCCACAGTGGCTCATCTTCTGGTTTGATTGGTCGGAGGGTAACATCTGTTCCATCTCTGAGGGTCACTTTTTTTATGTAATGGCTTGGGTATTTACTAATGATCATATGGGGTTTATCTTCAGGATTCTTGTCGATGACAATCCGTGCGTCAACAGCGATGAGCTTTCCATCCTGTGGGATTAACGGGTTGATGTCAAGTTCAGCAATTTCAGGATGATCCTCAATTAACTGTGAAAAGTTGATCATGGTTTCCTCAACTAATTTCATGTTTGTCGGTGGTATATTTCGGTATCCCTTCAGGAGCTGGTATGCCTTTGTTTTTTCAAGGATGCGTTGGGCAAGAACTTGATTCAGTGGTGGAAATCCAATGGCTCGATCTTTGAACAATTCAGTGAAAATACCACCAAGCCCAAAAAGAATAATTGATCCAAACACCGGGTCTTTTTTTGATCCCAGAATAAATTCAGCACCTGGATTGTTCACCATTTTTTGGATGGTAACTCCTTCAATGCTGGCATCAGGAACGTTTTTCTTCACTGTTTTCATCATGTTATCGTAAGCGTTTCTTACTGTTTTTTCACAGTCAAGATTTAATGCCACCCCACCGGAATCACTTTTATGTGTGATCTGTGGTGAATGTATCTTCATTACTACGGGATACCCGATGTTTTGAGCAAGGGTTACTGCTTCATCTGCATTCTTTGCAAACCGTGGTAACGTTGAGTTAATACCATAGAGTTCCAGGATTTCCTTTGCTTCGTTTTCATAGAGAATGCTGCGATCTTCCTTAAGCGCGGTCTTTATGATGTGTTTGATTTTGTCTTTGCTTTTCTCAGTGGTTTCTACGTTTCTCTCTTCCGGTGTTTCATAGAGAAGTTCTAGATTTCGAGCGTAATGATACAGGTGCATGTAAGATTCAACGGCTTCCTCTGGTGTGGCATAGGTTGGGACGTTGTTTCGGTTTAGGAGTTGTCGAGCATATTGAACGCTTTCTTCACCAACAAAAGAAGTAAGAATGGGTTTTGTTGCTTTTTTGGACAGATCAATGATGTTTTCAGCTAGATTCTTTGGATTGGCCATGACTTGGGGAACGGTGATGACGATGATACCATCGATGTTTTTATCTTTCAAAGCTACTTCGATGGTTTTTCGATAGGCTTCTTCATCACTGTCGCCGATGATATCCATGGGGTTTCCTTTACTCCAGTATTTTGGTAGGAATGTATTAAGTTCTTCAATGGTTTCTTTTGAAAGGGTTGCTAGTTTTCCACCGTTTTCAATGATGGCATCGGTTGCTAGAACCCCTGGTCCCCCGGCATTGGTGATAATGGCTAGGTTTTTCCCAGTTGGTCGTGGTTGTTTTGCTAGAATTGATGAGCAGTTGAAGAGTTCCCCGATTTTTTTCACTCGAACACATCCAGATCGTTTGAATGCAGCATCATAGATGTAGTCTTCACCTGCCATGGCACCGGTGTGAGATGAAGCTGCTTTTGCTCCTTCTTTGTATCGGCCGGATTTGATTACAATGATGGGTTTAACGCGAGCGAAACTTCGTGCAGCGCTCATGAATTTTCGTGCATGGGTAACATTTTCTGCATACAACACGATGCTTCTGGTATGGATATCTCGACCGAAATAGTCAATAAGGTCGCCAAAATCCACATCAAGCATTGATCCCACGGAGACAAAGGAGCTGAACCCTACTTTTGCCGATGCAGCCCAGTCCAATATAGATCCACAGATGGCCCCACTTTGTGAGAACAAGGCGATGTTTCCTTTTTCTGGCATGGCACCAGCGAAGGTGGCATTCATTCCAAGATAGGGCATGATGATGCCCACACAGTTCGGTCCAACGATACGAAGTCCATAGCGTTGTCTGATGTCTTCCAGTTTTTTCTCAAGTTTTTTACCTTCCTTTCCGATTTCTTTGAATCCAGCGGAAATGATGAGAATTCCTTTGATTCCTTTTTGTCCGCATTCTTCAACGATATCAAGTACGATTTTTGAAGGAGTGACGATGACTGCTAGATCCGGTGTTTTCGGTAGATTTGAAACCGAGTTGTATGATTCTACCCCTTGTATGCTTTCATAGTTCGGATTAACTGGATAGACGACGCCATCATAATCTGAACCAATGAGGTTTCGAAAGATTCGATAGCCTGCTGATCCAATTCGGTTACTTGCACCAATGACGGTAATGCTTTTTGGTTTGAATATTTTTTCAAGATTTTCGATTCCCGTTCGACCGCCTCCCATTTTTTTGAATTGCGGTTGAGCCGCAATATATAAGTCCTCTTTATAAAAGTATCGACAATCATAAAGAGTACTATGAAATGGTCCAATACTGTTTTAAGATTTTTTGTAGATTTGAAATACGGTTTTCGACGATATCAAACTTCTGGTTTTGATAGATATCGTTTTCTTGGATACATTTCTTTTCATTGAGTAATCCTCGAAAGATATTTTCGTAGGCTGCGATGCAGAATTCACTATTATATCCGCCACCAAGTAGAACCAGGAGTTTCTGTGTGTATTTTTTTGAAAGCTGATGAATTTTTTTTGCAATATGATAATAGGTTTGTAAGCTGAGGTCAAGGTCTGCTAATGGATCAGTATGATGGGTATCGACACCTGATTGATAAATGATAAGTTCTGGAGAGAATTGATCGATTAATGGTGGAATAAGTTGGTTGAACGCATGAAGATAAGCTTTGCTTCCGGTGTGAGGTGGTAGGGGGAGATTGATGGTATAACCGGTTCCTTTTTCTGCACCGATCTTTTCGATTGACCCAGTTCCAGGATAGAGTGTTTCCCCATCTTGATGTATGGATAAATTGAGAACGGTAGGGTCTCGATAGTAGATATCCATAGTTCCATTTCCATGATGGACATCTAAGTCAATGATGAAGAATTTATTCAGATTTTGTTTGGTTCTTAGGTATTCAATCACCACGGCAATGTCATTGAAAAAACAAAAGCCGGATGAATGTTGTTTACTGGCATGATGAAAGCCGCCCAATGGATTTACCATTATAGAATAATTTTCAAATAATTTGGAACCACATACAATACTGCCGCCGGTTGCCCGTCGCGCAGACGAATAAATACCTTTTGGAGCCGGGGTATCCATGGCAAGCATGCCACCGGTTTTACTCAAACGTTTAATTCGTTCGATATATGAAGTGGGATGAACTCTGAGTAGATCCTCTTTACTTGCAAGTGAAGGTGAAAATTCATCAAATGAAGAAATCAGCGTTTTTTCACGGAGCATATCCATGGTTCGTTTTGGTTTATTTCCGATAAGCGGATGATTGATTCCAAGATCATAATTGTCATATTCAGGATGATAGGTTATGCCGTACATCAAGGTATAATAGAAGGTATTGTTTTTAAAAAACTTACTCCTATCACTTAAAATACATACCATATTTGAATAGAACTAAAACCTTAAAAGAGAACCATGCATCAATCACCAGTGGTTGCAATGCAGTGTCTGTTCGTTTCAGATCTTCACGGTTCCTCTGCTAAATACCAAAAATTATTCTTCTTTGTAAAAAAGACAAGTCCGGACGCAGTGTTTTTTGGTGGCGATCTTCTTCCCATGGTTCTTCCCTCTTCATATGCAGATATGGAATCCTTTATTCATCAAACGATTCTGAATCCATTGCATGAATTAAAACAATGGAAACCTGATCTTCACTTCTTTCTTATCATGGGAAATGATGATCCTCGGAAATATGAACCTATGTTTAAGCATGCGGATAGTGATTTCCTTATTCATTATATGCATCAGAGAACCGTTTCTTTTCATGATTTATTTGTCACTGGATATTCATTTGTTCCACCTACTCCATTTCAATTAAAAGATTGGGAACGCTATGATGTTTCTCGCTTCGTAGATGTTGGAGCAATTTCCCCGGAGCAAGGTGTTCGTTCCATTGATGTTGATCTTAATACAATTAAATATGCAACTATTCAAAAGGATTTAAAGGCATTAGTTAAAAATGCTCCACCTGAAAAAACCATTTATTTATTTCATTCACCGCCATATAACACAGTCTTGGATCATGCAGATCTCATTGGAGAAACAATTGATCATGTACCTGTTGATGTGCACATTGGAAGCATTGCGATAAGAAGATTTATTGAACAATATCAACCGTTTCTCACCTTACATGGTCATGTTCATGAATCCTCTCAACTGACCGGTGAATGGAAACATTCTTGGGAAAGATCTCTCTCGTTTAATGCAGCATTTACTCATGAGAAACTCGCTATTGTTTCATTTGATACCAACAATCCTATGGATGCGACTCGTACGCTTATTCCGTTATGATGAATTATTGATTAAATATAATTCTATATATCCTGTTTCAAAGGAATTTTTCGGGCGTTGGTATACGGGGAGGTGATATGGGTGGCCCAGGAAGTGTTTTTTTTGATATCTTCATCGGTGATATAATGCACATCCAATATGACATCTGTTTTGATTCCTGTTCGCTCCCTGTTTTCTTCTTTTAATTGCCGGTTCCATTTGTCAAACCAGTCTTTGAGTTTTTCTTTTTGTTCAGCGGTTCCATTGAAATGAACGATGAGATCGATATCACTGGCAGGTCCGGCACTGCCGTCCTTGGTACTTCCAACAAGATAGAGTGCTTTCACGTTATACACACTGGGATCAAGTGCGGATGCGATATCATG
>CAZQMI010000035.1:0-2512 GCA_964594475.1 uncultured Thermoplasmatales archaeon | reverse complement strand
TGGATTTTTTTCATCCGCCAGCTCCAGTGATCGGGGGGTTGAAGAAACGCTAGGGCTTTTCCTACCTCTCCATCCATGATAATGGATAGTGTTCCATTATCGATGATGTCCTCGATGCGGACGAGGCGAACAACTTCTGTCATTTTTGATAGTATTTCTTTGTCTTTTATGAATTGATCCAGATTGTTTTTGGCATCAAGAAGGAGTGATTCATTAAAGATGACATCGGGTTGATCCGGGTATAACGGAAGATATTTGATATTTGCTTCCACCAAATCCTGGAAAAAATGTGTTCCAAAGGAAAGCTCAGGAGTGTAATCACCTTTTTCCTTTGCTATTTCAACCAGAATTGATGCATTGTTGATATCTCCATATTGCACCGGTACACCGAGTTTGATGTCTCCTCTGCTCCCCCATCGTCCTGGCCCCATGAGAATGAATTTTCTGCGTGGAAGAAGATTATTTAGTTTACTTACCACACTTGCAGTAAGTTTCATTTCCTCTCTGCTTTCTAGTTCGGTATATGCTTCAGGGACCACATAGACGAGATATTCAATGTGTTCGATTTGACCGGTAGTAACGTATTTGTTTGCAGAAAAGATTTTATGGTTTTCTGGGATGTTTTTTGGAATGGGTTTTCGTTCGATGTCAAGTGATTGACTTTGCGGTCGGCATTGCAGCAGATAAAGAGTGTTTCCATCTGATGCAAATTCGATATCAACTGGGGTATGTATCTTTTCTTCGAGTGTGATCAGCAGGGCTTTAATTTGTTTGAGGAAATTGGTTTTTTCAAATAATCCATCGAAGGTAATCACCATATCTGAAGTTGAGGGATCAAAGAGCATTTTTTGAGGAATGCTGAGGTGGTCATGTTTGTGAATGCTGACAATGCGTTCTAGACTAGGAAAAGAATCTCCATATTTTTTCAGGACTTCAAAAATATCAACGGTTTCAATGGCACCTGTTTCGAGATTGATGACATCCATATATTGAGGAGAATACTTGATTTTTTCATTGACTAAGGAATTTACCTGCAGTTCTGGACGATTTGGGGAAACAAGAATTGGGTAATCATTTCCCACTCGGTCAACTGCTCTGGTGCCTAGACCGGGTACGATACGAACGACTCCATCTCTTCTTCTAATCCGGGGTGACCAGCGGAATTCATTATGGCTAAATGCAACACCTCCGAATGAGGGCATGTAGTATGGACCTATTCGTGTGCCGATGACCTCTTGGATGAGCACACCCATTTCTTCACTGAAATCAAGCAGTCCTCGTTCCCTACGGTATTCAATGGGATCTGGACCAAACGTTGAAGCATAGACCTCGGCAATGGCATCACATAACGCAGCGAGCCGTTCTTCCTCGGACCCAGTATTGGGAACAAAGAGACTTTTGTATTTTCCTGAAAAGGCTGCTCCAAAACTATCTTCCAGCAGACTGGATGATCGAACGATCAATGGTTTGTCATCGATATCATGAAGAATGCGTCTGATTCCTTCAACAATTTCTGGTTGAAACACAGCATTTTTAAAGATTTGTTCAAGGAATAATTGTTCTTGTCTAATTTCTTCTGGTGGTAAGTATTTGTGATGAAAGACTTCATCTAGATCGTTATAATGAATGAAGTTTTGAGTAGTATCTGATGAGAGATACCAACTTTTTGGATATTTAATTTCTTGTAAATATTCATTGTTTTCTTTTTCTTTTTCTATAATTTTCTCAGCAAGAACCACACCAGATGTCTTTCCTCCAAGTTTTCCTGCTCCCTGTGCTGGACCAATGATGTGTTTCACCAGGGGTACAAAATCTCTGACCTTTAGGAAGTTTTTAGCGACATTGACAAATTCCAATCGATCAGTGAAAAACCGTCGAATCAACGCGGTTTTAATGCTCATTTCATCCTCTGGTGCGAGGGTGGTTAATTCTTTTGCTTTATCGTAAAATCTGATGAGTTCATTGGTGATTTCAACAAGGGGGACTCCAGTTTTTTGACTGGTTAAGAGCAGTGGTCTTGTTTTATCTTGTTTCATCCAGGCTTGAAACAGATTTGAAATCTCCTCAGGTGACAGGTGTTTTCGAGCTAGTTCAAACACATAATGTTGCACTTGTTTCAAGGAATCGATATCCTGCCTGGGATTGGGCATGTTTATTCCGCACCATTGTTGACTTGCTGCCTCTCGGTCAACGGGGCAGATGTTGCTGAATAAATAGTTGATTTGTTTACTTTCATATGGATAGAGATGATAGATCATTTTTCTGGTGATGCGAAGAAGAATGCGCGGGTCTGTTTTTACCAGTAGATCAATAATTACTTCCCAATTTTGTTTTTCTGAGGTTTTTTGTTCTTTCACCTCTTCATCTTTTTTCATTTTCTTTTCAACGGTATCCAGTTTTTTTTGATTTGCTTCTAGTTCTTCTTTGATCTGGCGTTCCTCAAAAAATCTGCCAAGAAGATCCGTGATTGCTTCTATGAGCCATCGTTCTTGTTTAAGAAATGGTCCTTCAT
>CAZQMI010000034.1:0-21360 GCA_964594475.1 uncultured Thermoplasmatales archaeon | reverse complement strand
TAAGTTCTTGAAGTACTTTTAATTCGTCCTTTTTTATCTGGGCTGCGCTTCTTCTCGCCATGAATGTTCACCAATTGACACCCTATATCAAGTCATCCTTAAAAAAAATATGGTTTACAAACTTTTAATAGTACTTTTAAGTTGTATATGAGGAATTGATGGAGTATCAAGTCATTTTCAATAATTTATTATAGCAGTCTTTACAGATATGTCCATGAACAGAATGATTAAGCAGGTCGCAGGATGGAAATTGTTTCCTACATTGAGTACATCGCCGCTTCTCCATATCGTTTTGCTCCTATGATTGCAGTCCTATAATGAATAAAAAAGAGTATCTCTATTTCTAGCTTTCGTACTAATATCGATTTTCAAATCTTTTTCAGAAATTAAAGGGAGTTGGTTTTTTTTAACCTATCCCTCCGAAAGTTGCATAATTGCCTCAGCAATATCTCCTTTAGTGTTCTTCAACGCTTCCTTTGCTTCATCTGCAGATGCCCCTGTTTGATTTATAATCAGTTCAACATCTTCCTTTGGGATTTCCTCTGGTAATGCTTTGATCTTTGGAGTCCCTGCGATCTGATAGGTTTTCTCTCCCTGTGCATTCATGATGGTGACTTCAGCATGATCAAAGACGTATTGTTTTTTATCAGTTTGAATGATGACTTTCTTTACGTTTTTAATCTCTTTGACATTAATGCCTAGCTTTCGCATCATCTGGTTCATTTGCTTAGGATTCATTCCTCTGGGGAGCATGGGTTATATCCTCCGATTTTTTCTGACTGACGAAGCATATATAGGAGATAAGATTGTTATAGGTTTTGGTATGATTGCAGCTGAAGAAATAAACGTTCTAGATAAAAATGCTGAGTTCTTTGGTGTCCCTCCAGAAAACCTCATGGAGGCTGCCGGAAAAGGTGTTGCTGATTATATTGAAAATCACTTTGATTCCTCATCCATTATGATATTTTGTGGCCTGGGCAATAATGGTGGAGATGGCTTTGTTGCTGCTCGATATCTAGCTAAGAAATATTCCGTGATAGTTATACTTCTAGGCAAGGAAGCGGATATTAAAACAAAGATTGCGACAAAAAATTACCATCGATTGAAATCTCTTCCAGTCACCTTGTATGATATCCAGTCGATTGAAAGAGTGAAAGAATTTCTCAAGGATTCCTCAGTCATCGTTGATGCAATGCTGGGTATTGGATTATCTGGAAAACTTCGATCACCATATGATATGATAGTCCAAACGATGAACCGGCAGAAAGAAAAAAGCATTGTATCGGTTGATGTACCCACTGGGATGGGTTTAGATCTCGCAGTTCAGCCTGATATCACCATCACATTTCATGATGTAAAGGAAAAAATGGACAAGACGAATTGTGGAAAGATCATTACGGTTGATATTGGGATTCCATCAAAAGCTAAAGAGTATGTTGGTCCAGGTGATCTAAATGTCTTTTACCCCCGATCAAAAAAGCAATCCCATAAAGGTCAAAATGGAAGAGTCCTGATTATCGGTGGTGGACCATACACGGGAGCTCCTGCGTTATCCGGTCTTGCAGCGCTACGAACCGGTGCAGATCTGGCATTTATCGCCAGTCCAGCAGAAGCAGCTCAGCATTTCATGCATTATTCACCAAATCTTATTGTGAAACCTTTACAAAGTAAAAAGAGGATGAGAAAAGATGATTGCGCCTTGATTAAGAACTTGATTTCCTCTTGTGATTCAATTGTTTTAGGTCCTGGTCTAGGAGATGCCGATGACACTGCTGAGGCGATTCGTTACCTGGTTTCCCACATTGTTGAAACCAATAAGCCATTGGTTCTTGATGCAGATGCCTTGTCAGCGATGAGTCCGGCACGAGAAATCATATCCAATTCAAGAACTGTGCTGACTCCACATGCAAATGAATTCTATAGGTTCACTGGTGAGAAACTTCCAGATGATGAAAAGGAAAAAAGAAAGATGGTTGAACAATGGGCGCAAAAACTTAATGTCTGTTTCTTTTTAAAAGGACCTCTGGACATTATAAGTGATGGTAAGATGACAAAGTTTAATGATGTTCATCATCCTGCCATGACCGTAGGAGGCACTGGTGATGTGTTAGCAGGGATTCTTGGTGGACTGATTTCTAAAAAAGCATCGGAGATAAAGGCAATGAGAATGGCTGCTTTTCTTAATGGAATGGCAGGTGAACAGATATTTCAAAAAAAATCCTATGGACTGTTGGCTACAGATATCATTGAAGAGATACCTAGTATTTTAACAAAATATTTATAATATCTTCCATTCAGAATCAATGATGAAAGAAAGGCACTTGCTTTACGTTATAATTTTTGTTCTCTTAATAAGTACACCGGTTACCGAAGCACAGTTGTTTACTCCCTCTCATTCATTTCAGGCAAAAGTTCCCCTGCAAACGATGAGTATCGGAAGTGGTCAAACCCATCTTTCAGGCAAGTTTACTGGATTGAATGTTTCTAAGATGATTGACATTCCATTCACTACTATTCCTGATGAGTTGATGAATCAAACGGGTCTTGACGAGATAATAGATTTTTCAATGCTGAATGATTTACATGGATTTCCGTTTTTTTCAAAATCAACGTTTTCAAACATTGAATCGTTAAGAATAATAAATAAGTCAGCCTTTGATAACAAATTTCAGACACCTGCAGAAATTCAACAATTTCTCAATCAAATCATTGAATTTCAACAAGTAGAAGTGGTGATTGAACAAGGGATGACTCTTTTTGGAACCGATGGCAGTCCCATTGAAGTTCAATCCTTGTTTGATTATGCTTTGACTAGTTTTTTCCAAATGCCCTTTGCATCAAATCAAACCATGGATGTCGTTGGCATTCTTTCCTTATCAGACCAGAAGATAATGTATGAAAAGAACACATCGATTCTTATTCCGTTCTCTGAATCGACCAAAATATCGGTAATAAACGAACAGGGACACACGGTCTGGTCAGATCAGGGGATGGATAATGTATATTTATTTTCTCATTCAGTGCTCTGTGTCACAGATCAAAGTCCGCTTCATCTTTTCCCGCTGTCAACACAGAATAATTCATCTGATATTTCAATTTCTATTACACCTGCTGATAATGCTGAGTTGAACATAGATCAGTTGTTGAGCAGCTTAAGTCAGCTTTCCTTGATACAGGAAGAGATGAACCTGCCTATGAATGTTTCAAATGATAGTATGATGACGGAGATTTTTGAGAGCGTCCAACCAGTTATTAATGGTGGAGTGATGCTGACCAATGGAACTGATTCATTTCTGGTCAATGGTGATTCTCATCTGTTTTCGATGATTGCATTTATCCGAGCTGATATTGTTTCCATTCTCTATGAACAAACGAATCCATCAGTGAAAACTGTCAACGGGCAAGCTATTTTAATGTTTATTGATGATCATTTTTATACAGAACCGGGAAAGGATAATCAATATGGCTTATATATTCCAATTCTTCCCATTGTTCTTTGGATTGCTGCAGTCATCTGTTTTCTGCTTTGGAAGTATTATCTTCCTAAAAAAGATAATCCAACGCTTGATAAAAAAATATCATATGTGTTATTATCCATTAGGATTATATCGATAGTATTCATCTTCATTCTTGTCGATTTCGAGGTGAGCCATCAGCTTGGGGTAAGTCTGTTTAGTCTTCTTGGTTCTCAGACTATCTCATTGGTGGTTCCCATTCTTCTTGTGTTTCAATTACTTCTTTGGGTGTTTGGTTATCTGAGCTGTGCATTTCCTTTGCAATACATATTAATCTCAGTGTTTAAATTCACACCATTACACAAATATGGGAGATCACCGGCTAAAAGTATTGGACTGATCTCGATCTGGTTATTCGCTGCATTATATATCGTTCTCATTTTGAATGTCTTGCTGTATTTTGTTCGTCCTTTGCTTCCTGCTGTGCCTGTGGGGTAATGTAAATATGAGTCCTTTTCATCCCATCGCAAATGCTCCGGCTTTATGGAATGAATCAATGAAATTGTTAGTAATCGCTGATTTACATATTGGGATTGAAAATGAGCTCATTGATCAGGGTGTTCATATTTCATCTCAGACCTTTCAGATGAAAAAACAACTTCAACGCATCTGTGAAACCTATCACCCTAGAAAGATAATGATTCTTGGAGATATCAAACATAGTATCCCAGCAACACCGTTTCATGAAAAAAGAGAACTCTTTTCGTTTCTTACGGATCTCTCAGAGTTTGCAGCGGTTCATATCATCCCCGGTAATCATGATGGTGGAATCATCAATCTTATACCCGAGTCTATCCGTGTTCATTCCTCAGCAGGTTTTTTTATGGATGATATTGGATTTGTCCATGGTCATCGATGGCCTAAACAGCAATTGATGCAGGGTGACTATCTTCTCGTGGCTCATAGTCATCCTACGATTATGCTCACCGACCGATTAGGCTTTCAAAATTATGAGCCCTGCTGGATTAAAACAACACTTCTTCATTCTCACACTCAGCAGATTTACTCTACGTTTAACAAAGAGCTAAAGATTATCATTCTTCCAGCTTTTAATCAACTCTGCGGGGGACTTGCTGTGAATAAAGATGGTCTCATGGGACCATTGCAAAAAATCACCGATCTTGCCCATGCAGATGTTTTTCTACTCGACGGCACTCATCTAGGTAAGGTCAAGGAGATTTGAACGAATTGAACCTGTTAGACACTGAGCAAATTATTTTTTTAGATTGGATGTTTGACCTTTCTTTCTAAAAAGACTCATATAGGAATGATGTGTTTGAAGTGAGCAGTAATTAAGCTTAAATATTGTTCTATTATTTAGGTACAAAACTAAAACAATAAAAAAAGGTGAAAAAAAATGGATATAACCCTTTCAAAAGATATCCAGAAGATCCTATTGACCCTCATACTAATCATCATTCCAGCATTATTGATATTAGTTGGTGTCATCATTAATTTTGAAAATGCATTATACTATTTACTAACAATCTTTTGGTTTGGAATGGGTGTAACCTTCTACGGTGCATTGCAATAATATCAGTGTAAATGCACATGTTGTTCAATAAAGTTTATAACACTGCTTTTCTCATTGCTATTTTGCTTTTATGAAATCTGTCTTCAAGCTACTTCATCCATCCATTCAGTCACTTCTTTCGGCTGAGGGGATGACTCATCCTACGATGCCACAGCAAAAAGCTATACCTCCAATTTTAAATAAGGAACATGTTCTGCTGCTTGCACCAACTGGTCATGGCAAGACTGAAGCGGCATTGTTACCAGTGTTTGATCAATTTCTTCGCTTTACTTATCAGCAAGGATCCAAGAAAAAAACTGGTTTTTCAATCATCTATATTACGCCGCTACGTGCATTGAATAGGGATATGCTTAGACGAACCTTTTCATGGGGAAAGGATCTTGGAATTTCTATCGCGGTTAGACATGGAGATACCACCAAGAATGAACGAGCTAAGCAATCTCGCAATCCTCCAGATATGTTGATTACCACTCCAGAAACATTCCAGATATTATTTGTCGGCAAGCGATTGCGATTGCATCTTCACTCTGTTAGATGGGTCATCGTTGATGAAATCCATGAACTCGCCTATGATGAGCGGGGAGCTCAATTAGCTGTTGGTCTGGAACGATTGGTTGAAATAACGAAAGCTGATCATCAGTTTCAACGAATTGGATTATCAGCAACAGTTGGATCTCCTCAAGAGGTTTCTCGTTATCTTGGCGGGTTATCTGAAAACCATTTTCGAAACGTCACCACAATTGAAATCGATGCTATAAAGCAGATTGAAATAAATGTCAAATTACCCCGACCTGATACATCGGATGAAGCTCAAGCGGCTTCTCTATCCATGGAACCCACATCTTTTGCTGCATTGAAACGATCCTATGATCTCATTTCAGCCCGGAAATCAACACTTTTATTTGTCAATACTCGGGATGGAGCAGAAATCCTTGCCTCTCGATTCCATCTTTGGAAACCAAATTTTTTGATAGGTGTTCATCATGGATCCTTATCCAAACATGCTCGAATCGAAGCCGAAGATCAGTTTAAGGATGGATCGTTACAATCATTGATTTGCACCTCATCATTGGAGCTAGGCATTGATGTGGGCGATACTGATTTTATTATTCAATATAATTCACCCCGTGAGGTCACTCGTCTTGTTCAACGTATTGGACGCTCTGGTCATCGAGTTGGAGAGGTATCGAGAGGTGAAATAATTGCAACTACTGCTGAAGATGTTGCTGAAAGCATGGTGATTGCTCGTCGGATGATAGATGGTGAACTAGAGCGCTTCTCTGTAAGAAAAAATCCATTGTCGGTGCTCTCCAACCAGATTATCTCCATTGCACTTGCAGCTGGAAGAATAAAAAAACATGACCTATATGGATTGTTAAAACGGTCTTATCCCTTCCATCAATTGTCTAGATCTCAGTTTGAACGTATCGTTACTCAACTTCATAGTCAACGGAGTATTTGGTTGGAAGATCAATTCATTGGAAAGAGAAGAAATTCCAGGAAATATTTTCTTGATAATATTTCTATGATACCGGATGAACGAACTTATTTGGCAGTGGAAATGTCTTCTAGGAGAAGCATTGGCAAACTTGACGAGAGCTTTGTCATCAATTGTGGATTTGAAGGGGCAAAGTTCATTCTTCATGGAAGACCATGGACCATTATTAAAAAGGAAGAAGATAAGATTTTGATTACCCAATCCAAGGAACTAGGAGAAATTCCATCCTGGGCCGGTGAGGATATACCGGTTCCATTCGAAGTCGCATTAGAGGTTGGTTTACTCCGACGGCAGATTGCTGTAAACCAAGTTTCCAGGTCCTATCGCTGTGACCAATCCACTCAATCTATACTAGTGAACAAAATAAAAGAGCAACAGTCAAAAGGTTTGCAGGTACCAGATGATTTAACGTTCACTATAGAGGTTCAGGATCGCAGCATGGTCATTAATTGCTGTTGTGGCACGAAGGTCAATGAGACGTTAGGAAGAATTATTTCTGCATTACTTGCCCAGTCAATAGGGGAAAGCATTGGGATTACCAATGATCCGTATCGTATTCATTTAGAGCTTCCTGGACGAATTCCGCCACAAAAAATTAAAGATATCCTGTTGACGGTGGACCCTGATTCTCTTGAGTATTTACTTCATACTATTCTCAGAAATTCAACGTATGTTCGATGGCAGTTGGTTCATGCCGCCCGTAAATTCGGTGCACTTCGAAAGGATTTTGACTATAAAAACGTTGGAATCAAACGATTGTTCACCTTATTTGAACAGAGTCCGATTTTCGAGGAAGCAATTGATAAATTGATCTGGGAACGAATGGATATACATCATACCAAAGAAATCCTCCAAAAGATTCAGAACAATGAAATTACCCTGGTCATTCAACCACTCTCACCAATTGGTGTGTCTGGTGGGGAGACCATGCGTGGATTGATGGTTCCGAAACGACCGGATCGCACTATTCTCATGGCATTGAAAAAACGACTTGATGAGACTCGAATTAAACTCGCCTGCATGAACTGTCGTCATATTTGGTCAACAACGGTAGCTCGGGCACCGGTTCATCCAAAATGTTCCAGGTGTGGTGCGATCAAAATCGCTGCTATACCACATTATCGAGATGAAGAAATTAACCTTGTGAACAAGAAATCGCTTACCACTACTGAGAAACGATCTTTTCGAAGGCTTGATAAAAATGCTGCGTTGGTATTAAGCTATGGAAAACCTGCTATTGCATGTCTCATGGGACGGGGGATTGGACCAGATACCGCAGCACGGATCCTGAGAGGATTTGATACCAATGAAATACCGAAATCAGATGAGGCATTATTGAAGTTTCTTCGTTCGATTCATCAGGCTGAGATCCAGTATGCAAGAACGAAAGGCTTCTGGGATACTTAATCTTCTTGATTGATTCAAAATGTTTTGGTTTTGTTTCTTTACCACCACAAGGTTTAAAACAATTGTGTTATTGCCTATTGAAGAAGAAACAATAAATAATTAGGTAGTCAAATGAATAAAAAAATCGTTTTACCTGGTGAAAAATTATCAACCTCTGAAGAACTTCTCTCTGGAGAAGGAACATTTGAAGAAGATGGAATCATTCGTGCATCATGGTTAGGTGAATATAGCGTTGATTCAAAGAATCGTCAGGCCACTGTGAAGCCTTTCACTAGTGTTCCCGTCTTAATTAAAAAGGGAGATACTGTGTTGGCTCAAGTTGGCTCAGTACGATCATCGATGGTGATAGCAGATGTCGTTCATGTGATTGGTAAGAAACGACCAATTTCAGGTGATACGAATGGAACGCTTCATATCTCAGAAATTTCAACGGGTTATGTCAAGGATCCAAGTGATGTCTTTTCCCTTGGAGATATTTTCAGAGCGAAAGTAATTCAGGTCAGCCCGAGTGTGCAACTGACAACAAAGGGTAATAACCTGGGAGTGATTAAAGCATTGTGTGCAGAATGTCGTCATCCATTGGATAACAAAGGAAATATCCTTGAATGCCCACTCTGCGGCCATAAGGAAAAAAGAAAGATGGCTCATGATTATGGTTCCTATGATATCTCCAAGTTTTAAAAGAAAACGGGAATCTTATATAAAGAGGGGTAAGAGACTATGGAATTGAAAACAATTAAAAAAACGTCTAAGCAACTTGAAGTAGAAATCATTGGGGAAAATGAGACCTTACTGAATCCTATCACTCAAGTGTTGCTCCAGCAGGATGAGGTAGAATATGCTTCTACCATAACCAAACATCCTGCAGCATCATCCAGACGGTTATATCTTCGGTTAAAGGCAGGAACAAAATCAAATCCTGAAACAGTGTTGAAAAAGGCGATTAAACAGGTTAAGAAACAAGTGAAGGATTTTAAAAAGGAATTTGAAAAAGCAGCACCATCATCCGATTGAAAAGGATGAAACAGGTGTTATATTTTTTTTGGTATCCATGAACGTCCTTGATCTTGAAAGGGAGATGGGAATCGAATCTTTTTATTCACATCATCCGGGGGTAAAGGGAACATTACGAACCATTCCTTCTGATTTCAGAGTAATTGAAGTCCCTAATTCGATTGATAAAAAAGCAAAGGGTCGATTTTCCATTGCTCGGATTACTGCAGAAAACTGGGAAACCAATCATCTTGTTCACATGCTTTCAAAACGACTTCATATTTCCCGGAAACGTATTTCGTTTGCCGGTACGAAGGATAAACGAGCGGTGAGCACTCAATACTTTTCATTTTACAAGGTAACTCCTGAGCAAATCAGAGCCATCAGTCTTAGTGATGTACTCATTGAAGAGACATTTTACTCTGATACTGCGCTACGAATTGGTGATTTACAGGGAAATTGCTTTCAGATCGTCATTCGAGATATTGATTCCGGTATAGATTTAGATCAATTGAATGATTGTTTTACTCCTTTCCAGAAAATAGGTGGCTTTCCGAATTTTTTTGGTGTACAACGATTTGGCATCATCCGACCGATCACTCATATCGTAGGACGAGCAATAGTTGATGGTGATTTTGAAAAAGCGGTAATGATTTATCTCTGCAAGGTTTTTGATAAAGAGGACAAAGAAAGTTCGATTGTTCGAAAAAATCTTAGTGATTCAGGTGATGTAAAAAAAGCATTTCATGAGTTTCCTAATCGGTTACAGTTCGAAAAGGCGATGTTGAATCATCTTATCGCTCATCCTGATGATTGGAAAGGAGCGTTAACTCAACTGCCGAAGAATCTTATCACCATGTTTGTGTATGCTTATCAATCTTATCTGTTCAATCGAATGCTAAGTAAACGTATTGACCGAGCTCTTCCCATTCATCAGGCAGTGAAGGGTGATATCATTCTTCCGGTTCGTAATGGTCATATCGCTGATGAACACATCCCGGTTACCGGTGATAATATCGATAAGGTCAATACTCAGTTGAAACGAAGGAAGGCTTTTGTCAGTGGAATTTTACTGGGAAGTGATACCAGTTTTTCCAGTGGAGAGATGGGTGACATTGAACAATCAGTGATTCTTGAAGAAGGTATTGATCATCGTGATTTTATCATTCCAGAACTTCCCATGGCTTCATCCTATGGCACTCGTAGAGCACTGTTTGCCCCTATTAACAATCTTTCCTATGATCTTGTAGGGGATACTATTCATGAGAAGAAGAAAGCGGTGACGGCTTCATTTCAGTTGTCAAAAGGATGTTATGCAACCTCGTTTATTCGAGAGATCATGAAGGCTAGCGATATAACGAACTATTGAGATTGATATCAAAGAAATCATCGATGACAAGAAATCAAAAAGATAACAATTGCGATATATTTAAAAGAAGGAGATAGTTTAACTCATAACTATAGTGAGGTAAGATATCATGAGCATATTACTCATTGCGGGAATTGTTGTCCTTATCCTCGTCGTATTCTTTGCATTGATTTACTGGGGATTTTACAACAAGATCATTCGACTGGAAAATAGAATTGATAACTCATGGGCTCAAATCGATGTTCAGTTGAAACGAAGAGCCGATCTCATCCCTAATCTTATGGAAACCGTTAAGGGGTATATGAAACATGAAAAAGAAGTTCTAGAAAATGTAACCAAAGCTCGATCTGCATTGATGAAGGCAGATACTCCACAGGAAAACATCGATGCTGATAATATGTTAACCGGCGCCTTAAAATCGTTATTTGCCGTTTCTGAGAATTATCCGGATTTGAAGGCAAATCAAAATTTTCTAAACCTCCAGGATGAACTTACCCATACTGAGGATAAAATCTCTTATGCCCGTCAACATTTTAACGATTCAGTCCTTGCGTTTAATAATATTGTAGAAACAATTCCTGGTGTTTGGTTCGCTCGTCAGATGAACAAATCAACAAAGGAGATGCTTGATATTCCGGAGGAATCTCGAGAGGTTCCAGATGTCAAATTCTAACCATTTTGATTTTTATTTTTGATAGCCATGGCGCAAAAAAAACTCATTGAGGACCATATCAGATATAATAAACGTATGACGTTTGTTATTTGTACGTTGATGGCCTTGTTATTCGTTGCTTTTGTATTTGCTGTTGGCTATATTTATTTCGGCAATCCCTTTGTTTCAATACTATTTGCTATTCCTATTGCGGTTGCCTACATTGCCATTACCTATTCGTTTTCAGTGAAAACAGTACTCTCCGCAGCGAAGGCTCGACCTGCCAATCCTCGGGTAAGGGAGGAAAAACTGCTGAGGTATAAGGTTGAGGAGATGGCTCTTGCTGCAGGGATGCCAAAACCAGCGGTTTATGTTCAGGATTCCGATTCGATTAATGCCTTTGCCACGGGAAAAAAACCAGAGGAAGCAGTGATTTGTGCTACCACTGGAGCCATTCGAAAATTAAAAACCGATGAATTAGAAGGCGTCATTGCTCATGAGATGAGTCATATCAAAAACCATGATATTCTCATTGCCACGGTAACCATCGGTGTGGTGGGGGCGATTTCATTAATCGCTGAAATCATTTTTTATTCCTTTCTCTGGGGTGGTGGTGCTCGCGGCAGAAGAAACGATGGGAATGCCATCTTGATCATCATTGCAGTTATCCTTGCCATTCTCGCCCCGATTTTTGCTCGCTTGACCTATTTGGCTATTTCCCGGAAACGTGAATATCTTGCTGATTCAAACGGAGCATATCTTTCTCGAAATCCTGAGGGATTGGCTAAAGCCTTGGAACGTATTAAAATGGATCATCCACGTGATAAACCTAAAGGATCAAAAACGGTTGCTCCGTTATATATCTCAAATCCATTTAAACATCAAAATATTTCTTCACTCTGGGCCACTCATCCCCCTATTGATGAACGGATTAAACGCTTACGATCCATGTAAAACATATTCTGTATTCATACTTTTTTAATTTTTCTTTTCACAAAACGTGTAATGGAAATGGTTTTAACCGAGGTCCCTTATTATGGGACCGATTTAAGAAATCATCCTGAATGAACCCGTGACTGGTGATTTAGCACATGATACAATCCCCTCCGCAGAAATACCGCCCTCATGCTGTTGAACGAAATATCCTTGAATTTTGGAAAGATAATAATGTATTTCAGAAATCAATCAATCAACGAAAACACAGTGATCCTTACGTATTCCTAGAAGGCCCTCCAACTGCAAATGGACTTCCCCATCCCGGACATGTGCTGACAAGAGTGGTTAAGGATCTTGTCTGTCGATATCAGACCATGCATGGTTACTACATTTTGCGAAAGGCTGGTTGGGACACCCATGGGCTACCTGTGGAGATTGAGGTGGAAAAAAAGCTTGGTTTGCATGACAAGAAAGATGTGGAAACATACGGACTGAAAAAATTTAATGAGGAATGCAAGAAAAGTGTGTTCAAATATGAACATGCTTGGGTGGAGATGACTCAGCGAATTGGGTTTTGGCTGGATATGGATCATCCGTATGTTACACTGAAAAATGATTACATCGAATCAGTTTGGTGGTCACTTCAACAGGCATGGAAAAAAAAACTGCTTTATAAAGGCCATAAGGTAGTTCCCTACTGCCCACGATGTGGAACAGCGCTTTCCGCCCATGAGGTCGCTCAGGGATACAAAGCCGTTGAGGAACCCTCCATCTTTGTTAAATTCAAACTTAAAGATGAAAAAGGATATCTGTTGGCATGGACCACCACGCCCTGGACCCTTCTTTCAAATGTAGCTCTTGCCGTGCACCCTGATGAACTGTATATTAAGGTCCGGTATCAGGGTGAGATTATGATTCTTGCTGAGGAACGGGCAGCGACCTTACTGAAAGGTCAGGATTACGAGCTTATTGATGGATTCAAAGGCAAAGATCTCAAAGGATTAGAATATGAACCATTATTTAACTTTACCAAACCAGAGAAAAAGGCCTGGTTTGTGATTCTTGCTGATTTTGTAACCATGGATGAAGGCACTGGTATTGTTCATATCGCGCCTGCATTTGGTGAGGATGATTACAATGTAGGCATAGAAAACAATCTACCGGTGATTCAACTGGTGAATCTTGATGGTACCTTTAAAAAGAAAGTAACGCCTTGGAAAAATAAATTTGTAAAAGATGCTGATCCACACATCATTCAACATCTCAGGGATCGTGGTTTGCTTGAAGGCGTAAAAGAGTACGAGCATGATTATCCGTTCTGTTGGCGATGTGATTCACCGCTGTTATATTACGCCATGGAATCATGGTTCATTGCCATGTCGAAGGTGCAAAAGGATTTGATTGAAAATAATAATCAGATCAACTGGTATCCAAAGCATCTTCAGGACGGAAGATTCGGTTCGTTTATTACAGATGTAAAGGACTGGGCCCTTTCAAGAAATCGATACTGGGGAACTCCTCTTCCCATTTGGACCTGTGAACACAAGGAATGCAAAGAGCAGGTATGCATTGGAAGTGTAGAGCAGCTCAAACAGCTCAGTGATAATTTCACAGATGATTATGATCTGCATAAACCCTATGTTGATGAATTGATCATTCATTGTCCTCAATGCAATAGCCTGATGAAACGGGAGGAGGAAGTCATTGATTGTTGGTACGATTCAGGCTCAGCGTTTTTTGCCCAATGGCATTACCCCTTTGAAAATAAGGATGAATTCGAAAAGAACTTTCCTGTTGATTTTATCAGTGAGGCATTGGATCAGACTCGTGGATGGTTTTATTCATTGCTGGCAATTTCTACTGTTTTATTCAATAAACCATCTTACAAAAATGTGCTGACACTTGGACTGGTGATGGATAAGGACAATCAGAAGATGAGCAAGAGTAAACGAAATTATGTTGATCCCACCAACATTCTTGATAACGAAGGAGCTGATGCTCTTCGTTGGTATCTTGTTTCAGCAAATGCTCCCTGGAATTCCACCCGGTTCTATGAGGAAGCAGTAAAGGAGACCTTAGCAAAGTTTGTTCTCACCTTATGGAATTCCTATAATTTCTTTACTACCTATGCTGCTCTTGATCAGTTTCACCCTGATAAGGTTACTCTTTTAATATCAAATCGTTCTCCTTTAGATCGGTGGATTCTAAGCAGGTTTCATCAAACTCTGCAAAAAGTTGAAACACAGATGAAGCAGTTTGCATTGCATAAGGCTGCTCGAGCGATTGAACAATTTCTCATCGATGATTTCAGTAATTGGTATCTAAGACGCTCTCGTAAACGATTATGGACTGAAGAATCAACTAAAGATAAACAGGCGGCTTATACCACGATATATGAAGTGTTTATTGGATTGGCAAGGATGCTTGCACCATTTACTCCTTTTATCACTGAAGAAATCTACCAGAATCTTCGTACGAATGAAATGAAGGAAAGTGTTCATCTCTGTAATTACCCTGAATATAATGATTCATTCGTTGATAAAAAATTGGAACAGGGAATGCAGCAGATCCGCTCATTAGTTGAAGTGGGTAGAGCACTCCGATCAAAAATCGGTATTAAGGTTCGTTATCCTCTATCTCAGGCAACACTAGTGTGTACGAAAAAAGTGGAAAATCAAATCACTCCCTTGCTTGAGTTGTTAAATGAAGAGATCAACGTCAAACGTATTGTATTTGATCGGAATACGGAAAAATTTACCAAAAAGCAGGTAAAACCAAATTTTGGTGTCCTAGGCCCACGACTTAAACAAAAGGCAAAACCAGTGTTTGAAACGTTAAATCAGATGGATGCAGAACAAATCTATCAACAATTAAAGGATCAAGGATCACTAAAAATCTCGCTAGATGATGAAGAGATTGTTCTTTCCATGGATGATTTTGATCTTGTTGAGGAAGAAAAAGACCATATCGCTCGGACGCAAACGGGTGATGCGGTGTTGTTGCTGGACACGGAACTAACTGATGAGCTTATTGCTGAGGGATTTGCTCGGGAAATTGTCCGTCGCATACAATCTATGAGGAAACAAGCAGATTTGTCAGTAGAACAACAGATTCTTACCAGTATTTCAATCCCTAAAAAGAAACAAGCTGCGTTCTCTGAATGGAAAACATATATTCAGGATGAAACACGATCGAAACAAATCGATGAATCTCAGGAACCAAACGGTGAACTGCAGGAAACCTGGGATATTGATGGGGAAACGGTTACTATTGCTATTAGACCACTATAAATGATGATACGGTTATACTCCCTCTCCAGTACAAGGGCCATGTTCATATTTGCAGGCCAGTTCCTCTTTTATGACATCAGCGAGACGCTTGATTCCTTTTTCGATGAGCTCATCATCGGAGTATGAAAAATTGAGTCTCATAGAATTGTATTCTGCATTTTCTGGGAAGAATGCATCACCGGCAACATAGGCGACTTTTTTGGCCAATGCCTTTTGAAACATCAAATGAGTATTGATTTTTTTTGGAAGCGTAATCCAGATGAACATACCACCTTTCGGCATGGTCCAGGTGACATTTTCTGGAAAATAGTTTTCCAGTGCATTGATCATCACATCTCTTTTGTGTTTGTACAATTTTTTGATGTTTTCAACATGTTTATCAAGATACCCTCCTTCCAAGTATTCACAGGCAATGTATTGAGAGAAGACATTGGTACAAAGATCCATTGCTTGTTTAGCAAGGGTGAGTTTATGAAGGATCTGTTGGGACGCAACGATCCAACCTAATCGGAATCCTGGCGCCATGATTTTGGAAAAGGTACTGATATAGACCACGCGTCCCTTGGTATCAAAGGATTTGATGGCAGGGAGTGTTTCTTCTGAAAAATTGATATCTCCATAGGGGTCATCTTCGATAATGATGAAATCATATTCTGAAGCGATTTCAAGGAGTTCTTTTCGATGTTGAAGAGTCATGGTTTCCCCTGAAGGATTTTGAAAATTAGGAACGGTATAGAGGAATTTAGGGATGATGCCTGTTCGATGCAGACGTTTTAGATTTCTTCTTAGAGATGCGATATCGATTCCTTCTTCATCCATAGGGATGGCTTCACAATTTGCTTCGAAGGCATGAAACGCCTGCACTGCACCTAAATATGCAGGAACTGCTGTAAGATAGGTATCCCCTTCATCGATGAGGATGAATGCAAGAAGGGATAACGCTTGTTGCGCTCCACTAGTGATGACGATATCATGTAGTTCACAGTTCATATTTTTCAATTGTTGCATCCGTTCGGCTAGGGCTGCTCTTAATCTTGGAAGCCCCTCGGTGGTGCCGTATTGCAATGCGGTAGTGATATCCTTTTCAAAGACATTTTCAACACATTGATGGATACTATCCACAGGAAATGCTTTAGCATTGGGAAGACCGCCTGCAAGACTGATGACATCAGGACTTTGCGTAAGCTTTAATAATTCTCGAATTTGAGATGCTTTCAATTTTTTTGCTTTTTCTGAAAATAATCGTTCGATATTAACAACCATTTCAAACCCATGAGGTACATAAAAGAATGATTTAAATAATGTTATGGTGAAAGCATAGGTAATATCATTGATTTGAATATTTTTGATGGTGTAATTGATGTAGACCAAATCTATTATTACTCATGCTTTGTTTCTTAGATGTATTATGATTTCATTGGGAATCGAAGGAACTGCCCATACCATAGGCATTGGGATTGTCGAAGAGAGAAACGATCTCTGCCATATTCATGCGAACCGGTTGAAGACCTATCGGCCAAAAAAAGGGGGTATTCATCCTCGAGAAGCTGCAAATCATCATGCAATCCATGTTGCTGATCTACTTCATGAGACAATATCATCAACCGATTTTTCGTTTTCTGATATCGATTTGATTTGTTTTTCTCAAGGTCCTGGTTTAGGACCATGTTTACGAACAGCGGCAACCGCTGCACGTGCCCTTTCTCTAACATTACAGAAACCAATCATGGGGGTGAATCACTGCGTTGCTCATCTCGAAATTGGTCGGGGAATGCTAAGAGAGTGCAGTGATCCAGTTCTGTTATATACCTCTGGAGCAAATACGCAGGTGATTGCTTTTGCTGAAGGGAAATATCGAGTATTTGGTGAAACCCTGGATATTGGTGTTGGAAATTGTTTAGATAAGTTCGGCAGGTCCATTGGTATGCCGTTTCCTAGCGGGCCAGCAATTGAACAGATGGCTAAGGAATCAAACCATTATATTCCACTGCCGTATAGCATTAAAGGCATGGATATCGCTTTTTCTGGTTTGCTTACCGTTGCTATACAACAATATCAAAAAAATGTATCGGTGAAAGATATCTGTTTTTCATTGCAGGAAACCATGTTTGCAGCATTAACAGAGGTGACCGAAAGAGCCATGGCCCATACTGAAAAGAATGAAGTACTACTTGGAGGAGGAGTGGCTGCAAATATGCGTCTGCGAGAAATGGTTGCTATAATGGCAAAAGATCGTGATGCATCTTTTTTTGTCCCAGAAAAACAAGTATGTATTGATAACGGTGCGATGATTGCATGGTTGGGATATGTGATGTATAAAAGCGGTAGACGGATGAAATTAAGCGATACTATAATTGATCAACGGTTTCGAACTGATATGGTGGATGTGAGTTGGCGTGATGAATGAATCCTTAATCTATCAGGGTGCTGAGGCAAAACTCATTCGTTCAACATATCTTGGTCTGCACGTGGTATGTAAGCATAGATTACAGAAAAGATACCGCATAAAAGAAATAGATAATCGTCTGATTCAAACACGGACTCGAGATGAAGCAAAGCTGATGTCACTAGCTCGTAAAGCCGGTGTCAATGTACCATTGATTTATGATATCGATTTAAATGAAGGAACTCTTATCATGCAACTGATTAACGGGAATCGAATTAAGGATATCTATAATTCATTATCATTGAAAAAACGTAAAGAATTATGTAGACAAATGGGGGGAAGTATTGCTCGTCTTCACAATAACGATATTATTCATGGTGATATTACCACTTCAAACATGATGTTTGAGGAGAACCGGATTTTTTTTATTGATTTTGGGCTGGGTGAGATTAATCCAGATATTGAGGCAAAGGGAGTTGATTTACACGTCTTAATGGAAGCAATGGAATCAACTCATTCAACGTATGCTTCCGATTTCTCTTTTGTAATGCAGGGTTATGAAGCGACGTATTCTGATGATGTTACATCAGTAAAAAATAAAATCAATGATATTATTAGACGGGGTCGATATCGATGAAAAAGCTGTTTTTTGTCACCAGTAACCAGGGAAAGGTTCGTGAAGTAAAAGAAAAACTTATGCCATTAGGCTATGAAGTGATTCAAAAAAATATTGGTTATCCCGAGATTCAAACAGAGAGCTTGGAACATGTTGCTGAATTTGGTGTTATACAGGTAAGAAAAACACTTGATCATCCTTTTATTTTAGAGGATGCCGGGCTTTTTATTGATGCCTTACATGGGTTTCCGGGTGTCTATTCTTCTTATGTGTATCATACTATTGGATTACAGGGTATCTTGACATTATTATCCGAAGTTGATACTGCAGAACGGACGGCGGTTTTTCGAAGTGTGTTTGCGTTTGCGACACCATCAGGTGAGAAACATCTGTTTAGTGGATCATGTAAAGGAGTGATTTCAAAAGTGATGAAGGGAAATAAAGGATTTGGGTATGATCCAATTTTCATTCCTAATGATGAGAAAAAAACCTTTGCGGAAATGCAGACAGAAGAGAAGAATCAATTTTCACATCGAGGAAAATCACTAAATAAGTTAGTTCAGTTTCTTAACAATCAACATTGATTTTGGTATTTTCCTTTATTTTAATGATCCTGTAGCCATTTTTTTATCTGCAGGAATCCAATTTTTTTTTCGCCATTGACCCATAGAATAGGGGCAGTTCGTTCAAGATCCTGGAGAACATTATAGTGATTTACTAATTCCTTTTCTTGCTCATTCCATTGAGAAACATCATGGGAAAGAGTGATGTATTTGATATCATCTCTATGTTGGAGAAGTTCTTTTGTTTGCTCACATTTTTGACAGTGTTCGAGAGAAAATAATATTTGTTCATTCATGAAGTAACCTCCTTTAAATGATTTTTAGATGGGCCAAGCCGGAATTGAACCGGCGACCTCCGCGTTGTAAGCGCGACGTCATAACCCCTAGACCATTGGCCCGATTTAATATGTTCTATAAATTTTTTTGATTAAATAGGACATCTTGCGATGTTTTATATGTTTTAAGGTCAACATATAGTTCTAATGGTCTTTTAGATGGTGGTGTTATTCAGAGCATCATCTATTTATATTATTACCTCTTTATTTAATATTGATTGGTTATGAATATCAAATATCATCGGTTTTACGCGTTCTTTATTTTTGTTATTTTATCAATGAGTTTATTCTCTTCACTTGGACAGGGTTTAAAACTGAATGAAGATGCCTCAGTTGATATAGCATCGATTACTAATCAACAAGGCGGTTTTTCTATTGAGTTAGTCAATACTGGTGAGACCATTGTTAGGGGATTGAGATTGATGATTAATGTTACTGGTGGTTGGTTTAAACCGATTGATTTTAGATATAATCAACTTCTTTTCGCATGTAATTGTACTGATGTTTTTGAACCTGGTGATTCATTTTTTATGTCAACAACTGATGTAGAATCATTTTTTGGATTTGGTCCAATTCAGATAACTGTGGAAACATCATCCTTTGCCACGGGTAAAAATAGTGTAACTCAAAAAGCATTTCTTTTTGGTTCGTATCTTTTATTTTTTTAACGGTTTTTTGTTCGTAATTGGGAGGACAGGAGGCCTAGTTGAAAAACGTATTCCGCATATGAAAAAGGAGGCAAAATACAAAATAACCATCTCTCACCTAGACCTTCCAAAATCCAAATTTATTAAATTATATTTAAATATTTTCATTTTTCACATTTTTTGATACAATTGGACCAATTAACAATTATATAATCGAGTTTTATATCTTGATAATGGAAATAAAACATGAACTGTTGACCCTTTTTTTATTCCTTGACTTTCAATCCAAATAGATCCCTGATGTTTCTCAATGATATGTTTGCAGATGGTCAGTCCCAGTCCATGATGATGTAGTCTATGACGGGAGGGATCGGCTTTATATAATGCAACAAATGCCTGATCGATTTGATAACGATTCATACCAACACCCGTATCAGAGACACTGAGATGAATATATTCATCATTTTTTTCTACAGTAATTTCAATGGTATCGCCAGTAGAAGTGTATTGAATGGCATTTTGCAAAAGATGGGAAATAACGGTTTGTATTTGTGATTGATTAGCTTTGATACAAATATCTTCATCAAGATGGTAAATAAGGTCTAATTGTTTTTTATCGATTGTATCATGGTGTTTTTCAATGCCGCTCATGATTTCTTTTGCAAGAGAAAACCTTTTTTCTGAAGAATATGAATGAGATGATTTCAATGTAGCAAGTTCCTTTACATTTGATACAAGTGTTTGAATGTGATGCAAGTTATTTTCTATTACTTCAATGATTTTTTCTTGCTTTGAGCCCGTATCTGAAGTAAGAAGAATCGGTAGAAGATTAATAATGGGATTTATGGTATTTCTTATATCATGACTGAGATTAATGATGAGCTCCTCATGTGCTGTGTTCTCTATCTTTTCCTCTTCAGTTTGTTCATATTGAAAATGTGATAATTGATATAGGCGATTAAGAGCAAACGTATATTTTGATGCTAACTGTTGAAAACAGTTTATGTGATGATGGGTAAGTAAAAAAGATGTTGAAATTGCAAGAATTCTATTTTTCTGATGTTGTAAATCAATTGGGAGAAGAAAGCAATGAGCGTGTTTTATAGGGTGTTGTTTGAGAAATTCTTTAATTTTATTCGTTTGAAATATTTCCTCAAGAAAAGATGTTGTTGATATCAATTTATTTGTCATCATGGTAAGCATTGATGTTGATGGAACCGGTAGTACATGATGATTTTGATAATTCAGAGATTTTGATTTGTTGTTAAAATAATCAAATGATGAATCAGTAATGCTGACCGATTGTTTTCCTTCATCAATGGAAAAAAGAATGAAATCAATTCCTGGCAAGACAGTAAAAATATCCGATAAAAGACTATTAAGTTCTTGCTCAGTGTTTGCAGTCCGGAATTGATCACTGATTGATCTGAGACTGCTAAGAAATCTATCTTGTTGTTGTGATATTTTCGTTTGGTCGTTTTTTATATTAAGTAATAGATCAACTTTTTTATCGATATCTTGTTCAATACATACCGGTATTTTATTCCAAAATTCTTGAACTGGATCATTTTTTTCAGGTTGATTATTAGAACATCGTTCTCGATTGGGAAGTCTTGAGG
>CAZQMI010000033.1:0-21435 GCA_964594475.1 uncultured Thermoplasmatales archaeon | reverse complement strand
CGTGCTTTTGCCATAGGTACCACTTTTTTGCAAAGTTATTTATATAAGATATGATAGTTTTCTCGGTAATACGTTCAATATACTTAAACCTATGCTGAAGGGGATCGGTGATGTCACGGGTAGGTTTTATGGCCGGAAAAACTGCAATCTTTTGAGCTTAAAAAAATTGGAAATAGAATTTTTGCAAAATTTTTTTATAGGAGATCTTCGTATTTTTGGATAAGAAAGATAAAAAACTATGATTTCAGGTGATGTATATGGATCCATTTAGAAGAGATAGAAATAAACGGAGGAAAGATCCATTCGATATCTTTGGATTTGATGATGAATTCGAACGAATGTTTCAAGAAATGGAACGAATGATGCAACGAGCTTTTCGGCTGCCTTTTGATAAAATGGAACCAGGGAAATCGTTTGTTCATGGATTCAGTGTCAAAGTTGGTCCAGATGGAAAACCTCGTATACAGGAATTTGGCAATCATCGTATAAAATCAAAAGAAGGTAATGCAGGTATTTCTGATGAACGTGAACCATTGACCGATGTTATTGAAGGGGAAAAAGAGGTAACGGTTACTGTTGAACTTCCGGGTGTTGAGAAACATGATATTGATTTGAAGGCAACGGAGGATGAACTTGAAATTACAGTGGATACGCTACATCATAAATATCATAAGGTAGTTGATCTTCCAGATGAAGTCAAACCAAAAACGACTAAGGCCACCTACAAAAATGGTGTGCTTGATGTGATCATCCGGAAGAAAAAGGAAAAAAAGGATGATGAAGGTTTTCATGTAAGCATACAATGAAATTGGAATGTTAATCTTCCTATCTTCATTTTTTTAAAATGCATCAATAACTTTTATCGGTGTATTTTGTAGATAGTTCATAATGAATTTTCTCTGTTTTGCATATGTATTTTTTTGATGAGTAAAAGTGTCATTTAGTATCGTTAAAAATGAAGGATTCAAGAATGCTTTTTTAGTAATATGTTCATGGATTCCTGGTTTGAGATGAAAGTGATCTATCATAATCTTTGAAACATTCTTTTCAAGGAAGGTATCAAGTAGGTCTTGTAGTTCTTTTTCGGATAATGGATAGAGTGGCCCGAGAAATACACTGGTGGTAACAGTTGTGTTTTTGAATGTATCAAAAACAGCTATTCGATCAGATATCGATGAGGAATTTGGTTCAAGGATGATTCGTTTTGTATGATCTGCCGTTGCAATGCTCATCATCACTTCAGCAGAAGAAAACTGGGTGATGATATCCTTATCTCGAGTAACCAGTGATGACTTGGTTTGAATTGATATTGGAAAATCTTTTTTATGTAATTGCTCAAGACAATACCGGGTCAAATGGTATGATTTCTCAATTGGTTGGTAGGGATCGGTGACCGTTGAAATCCCAACCGTTCCAATTGGTTTATTTTTCAGTTCCTTTGAAAGAACTAGTGGGATGTTTCGTTTCACAAAAATAGTTCCTTCCCATTGTTTATAGGAGATATGACAAACCGATGGTACATAACAATAGGTGCATTGATGCATGCATCCCACGTATGGGTTTAATGCATATGTTAGTCCAGGAAGTTTTGAATCAGAAAGAGCGGTTTTACATGTTTTTTCTTTGATTTTCATAGTGATTATTACCTAATGAAATCTTCAAGTTTTCGTTGATAGAGTCGATTTTTCAGTAGAGCACTGTTTTTAATCCATCGATCAATTGGGATATCCATTTTTTGACTGATGAATTGCAAGGCTTGATTGAGGGTGTCGAATTTTTGATAGGGTTGGGTTAATGTTTTCCGAACACTTTCTCTGACGTTCCAGACGCCTATAGGCATGATGTAACCAGGATGAGCTTCTCTGAGAATAAGGGTTGCTGCTTGTCTTTTTTCCTGGTGTAGTGTTTCATTGACCGCAAGTCTTGCTGCATAGTAACAACCTCCAATATCTGCATATGTAGTTCTCCCTTCATGGAATTCATAGCTATTGAATAAAGTAATCTTTGTTCCATATTGATTCCAGGTAGTATTCGGATACCATGCCTCAATAAGCTCATATTGCCATTCTGAGGGCATCATGAGAATGATCCATCGGTTATCGAATTGGTTATGATAGTAGACACGAAATTCATTCATCCAGGGAAATGTTCTGGTTTTCTGCATGAGTTGCTTTCCGATGGTTGAATCAACAGCGGTGATGCTCCATCTGGTGGGAACGAATCGTCGGTATTTCCCAATTCCAAATGCACCAACACTGAATGCTTTTTGAATTTGTGAAATTTTTACCCCATCTTGAAAGAGATGAAAAACTGCTTCCGCGGATTTTAAATCGGTATCATAATACGCTTTTTCGATATGTGGTTCATATTTGGGATTGGTGATATCAAATCTTTTAATTGGTGCAGATGGCCCATGTGGTTGTGATTCTGAAAAAAAACGAGTGTTTCCCCGTGGTTTTTTATGAAATAATGCTTCGGTAAAAACACTGTTTTTTGAGAGGGCAAGTTCTCTGGTGAAGGTGACAATTTTATCTCTGCTTTCGATATCATAAATGTTAACCGGATGCTTTCCTCTAATTAGCATTGATCTGAATCCAATGATGTCATCGATTTTTTTATTCAGCCATTGTTCTGGAGTATCGATGAGTGTGGTATCTCCCATCACGGGGGGAATCATTGGACCAATGGACACTTTTGGATACCCAATTCGGCCAATGAAAACACTGGGCGGAGAGGATCCGTTAATTCTGGTGCTGTTGAGATGAGTTTTTACTTTTTGATGAGCATGGAATCGAACTAGAACAGGGCATCGTGATCGTCCACAGAGTAGTTTTGTGCCTCTGCAGAGGATGCATGGATTTGAAGAATTGATAGGTGATGGTGTGATTTTGGTCAGTGGTTTTATGTTCTGCACAAATATTATCATTAGGTGCTATAATAAATAAATTTTGATAGGTTTGGTGAAGGTAAAATGGTTCATTGAATAAAACGAGGGTAGTTGTTTTGATGATGGATATGAACAATTTTTATGTAGGAGAATGAGTATTAGCCGGTACTATGGCAAAAAATAGACCTTCACCTCGAAAGAGATCTAATCCGCCAAAACCAAAGAAATCAAATAAAGCTGATAATAAAATGATGATTGTAGTGGCCGTAATTGTTGTCGCCGTTGTTGGAATTGCTGCGGGTATTTTCTTATTATATCAATCTCCGGATAACGATGATACGATGGGTGAAAATCCAGTTGCTTTGATTAATACCACAAAGGGTTTGATAGAAATTGAGTTATTCGCGAATCAAACGCCGTATACCGTTGAGAATTTTGTTAAACTTGCAAATGATGGATTCTATGATGGATTGATTTTTCATCGAATTAGTGATGATTTTATGATCCAAGCTGGAAATACATTTCCTGATGGGTCAGTAAAAGAAAGCCCATATGGATCAATTCAGGAGTTTGAAGGTAGCGTCTCTCATGTGGATGGAGCGATTTCAATGGCTAGTACCGGTGCAGGAGTTCCAGGAAGTGCACAATTTTTTATCTGTGATGGTGCTCAAACATTTTTAGATGGTAATTATGCTGCCTTTGGTGTGGTTATCTCTGGAATTGATGTCGTTCGAGATATCGCTGATGATCCGCATGACAGCAGTCTTGAACCAAGTCCTGGTGGTGGAAGACCTCTTGACGATATTATTATCAATAGTATTTCAATCAAAGAATAATTTTAATAGAATGATGGAGAGTAACATATGAATCGAAAGAAAGCAACATTTGTGACCACATTAGGGAATTTCACAGTTGAATTATTTAATGATAAAGCACCGATAACCGTAGGAAATTTTGTCAAATTGGTTAATGAAGGTTTTTACAACGGACTGATTTTTCATCGGGTTATTCCTCGGTTCATGATCCAGGCTGGTTGTCCACATGGAACGGGAAGAGGTGGCCCGGGGTACACCATTAAGGATGAATTTCATCCGGATTTAAAACACGATGAAGAAGGAATGTTATCGATGGCAAATGCCGGACCAAATACAGGTGGATCTCAGTTCTTTATCACTGTTGCCAAGACCCCTTGGCTTGATGGGAAACATGCGGTTTTTGGGAAAGTAGTAGACAATTATGATGTGGTCAAAAAAATTTCAGATTTAAAAAGGGATCGAAATGATAAACCCCGGCAGGATGTGGTTATTAATTCTATTTCAATTACTGAATAGGTGAGTGAAACAATGAGTGTGTTATCAGATACAGATATTCAAAAATATATGCAAGATGAAAAACTTGGTATTGATCCATTTCAAATGAAAAACCTTACTCCAAACGGGTATGATTTATCAATTGAGGAGATATTTATTAAAAAAACGGATTACCATATTAATGGCGGTGTGGCCGTTATTCCTGCCTTGACTTGGTTTGCCATCAGCACCAAGGAAATTGTGAAAATGGGTGCTGAAATAACCGCGCAACTATGGATTCGGTCCAGTTACGCTCGGAAAGGGGTAATGGCTAGTTTCGGAAAGGTTGATGCTGGGTTTCAAGGTACCCTTACCATCAGTTGTTTTAATGCATCAGATCATGATCTTGAAATACCCATTGGTGATCGGTTTTGTCAGATTGTCTTTGAAAAGATGGAAAGTATTCCTTCTGAGTTGTACGAATTGAAATCTGGTAATTATCAGAATCAACGAGGAGTCAACCTAGAGGCAATTCAAAAAAAATAAAAAAACATCGAATTTATTATTCTTTTTGGAGTACCTTTCGAGCAAAGGTCAGATAACCGGTATGACCAAGCATTTCAAAGCTTGGTCGTGTTCCCCGGGGTCCAACAATCATTTCCCTTTCAATGGTTTCAATGGTTCTCACATCTATGAAGGGTTGTTGTCGTATTTCTTTCATGGTTAGTTCCACCTGTGAAATCAAGGGCGAATAAGTGCAAAAATATCCTCCAGGTCGTAGTGCCTGCCATACATGTGATACTGCTTCCCAGGGATTGGGAATATCAAGGATGACAGCATCAAGATCTGTTTCATCGATTCCCTCGGTGACATCTTTGAGTTTTGTGGTTACTCGGTTTTGAAGGTGTGCTTGTGTCAGATTTTTCAGTGCATGAATGATGAATTCCTCTCGATTGTCATATGAGATGACTTGCCCGTTTTCTCCGATCATTGATGCAAGTACAGTGGTCAACGATCCAGATCCAATTCCTGATTCAAGTACTCTTGTTCCAGGGATTATGGAACAGTGTAGGATGATTTGGGCTGCATCTTTTGGCAGAATGATTTGTGCTTTTCTTTTCAGTCCTCGTAATGCATCAGAAACTGAGAGCGGAAGAATGTAGAATCGTTTATTTCCAATCTCGATTGAAGAGCCGTATTCCTTACCAATGAAATCACTGGGGCTAATGACCCCGACTCCGCGGAAGAGATCGGTACTTGCACTGGTATTGATGAGATATGCTTTGTTTTTCTGGTCAAGAAGTGTGATGATTTCTCCTTGTTGGACCTCTTGGTTCATTGTATCTGCCACCGTTGAGTATCAATAAGTGATCCGAAATGAAGATCTTCTAGTTCCATTTGATCCTGCCATTTTTTTTGACAACTGCAATCAAGATCAGAAAACAAATCGTTATTTTGCTGTAAAGAAAATTCCTTGATAGCGTTCAACATTTTTTGATCGCATTGTTTGCAGTTATGCGCCCCACGGGGTTTTCCTCCACCGGCTACATCACATTGTAACCGTAATAGGGGATGATTCTTTTTTGATTCTTTTAGTAATTCGATGATGCTCCACAGCCATGGTGGCCGGTATTGTTGTCGTTTCCAAAGATATTCCACGAAGGTATATCGTTGCACATTAGTAGGATTTATGGAAACAATACCAGTAATGTCGGAAATGGTCTCTATGGTTTGAATGCTATCATTGAGTGCTTGTTTTTCAGAAAGAAACGGTGGTTTCACCAACACATAAGTTTTCAAAAGGAAATTGTTTTTCTTAAGCAGTGTTGCTGCGTTCTGATAATCATTAAAAGTAAATCCCTTGTTAATGGCATACTCTCGGAGGGCATCATTTGCTGTTTCAAGTCCAATTCCTATTTCTAATTGGCCATTATCAAGTGATGTGTTCATGGTTTCAAGGGTTTGGTCTGTGATGAATTCCGGCCTTGATTCGATACTTATTTTTTTGGCTGTTTCTGAACAGGTGTTGATTATGTGTTGTTGAGTGTGCAATGATAGTTCTGTTTCATCAAGAAAACTTCCTGATGTGAAAATCTTAATCAGAGGTTCTTGATTGTACTGATCCATTGCTTTTTGGAATTGTGCAAGCATCTGTTCCTCTGTTATCTGCTGCCAGGAACTATCATTAAAATAACCACACATGCTACAGCCTGATTTGAGCGCCCAGCGGCATCCTCGAGTGCGAAGGATGATGACAAAGGCATCGATGATCTTTCCATCAAGGACGTCTTTTTCCGACCAGCTTGCAACGGGTTTTGATGAACTTCTTTGTTTTGGATGAAACCGGGTTTTAAGGTCCTTACAGAGATTTGCCAGGTTATTCATGATTAACGATTCTGTTGTTTTTTCTTGTATTTCACAATGAGAATGACACCAAGCAGTGATATCAAAAAGACCATGATTTCAAAACCGGGTACTTGTACAAATCGTGGTGTGGGGAGGGGTACAGCAGGTGGATCTTCCGTTCCGATCTCAGCAGCATCACTGACATTGAAATAATAGGTTGATGTATCGATGATGGTGTTATTGAAAGCGGTGGGATTGTTTTCGAAATAATGAATGGTTTTTGCATAGGCTTGTACGGTGAGTTGTGTGTCTTTTTTCCAACCTTTTAATCGTGGTGAAGTTGTGTAGAACCCATCCTCATCTTTATCCTGGGTAACATTGATGTTTTGATTATCTATGGTATAGTAGAACCAGTCCACGTCGGCCTTGACATCAAAGACGATATCGTCAGCATAGCTTACTAGTGGACCTGGTGGGCTTTCTACGCCTGCAGGTTTGGGTACTTTGATGACATTTTCATTGATGGAGAAGCTACCATTGCTTTGTGTTTGAAACCCACTGTTATCTTCTGCTTTGATGGAATAAAAGAATTCACCCTGTGTCTGATTGTTACTTTGATATTCATATTGTAAGATGGATTCATCCAGATCAATGGAGGTATCGATAATTGTTGATTCATTATGGGTGATGACAAGCTCTGCTCGATCATCCTTAATTCCTGAATTATCAGTGATATAGGCAACAATTTTAACGCTGCCCCCGGGTTCCTGCATATCTGGGAGACTGACCACTTCGATATGTGGCGATTCTGCATCATAAAACGGAGGATTTACCAGCACGATGAGTACGAATAACCAGGTAAGAAAATAAATCGCATATGAAGAAAACATTCCCTTTTTATCTGATGTATCGACCGTGATATTGAATTTTGCAAATAGATATCGAAGCCAGGATGCATTAAACAACCCAAATAAAAAAACCAGCATCCATTGAAAAGGGCTATCTTGAAGTAATGTCCAGAATCCAAAGGTGATAATCGCGATAAAAAAACCAAATATAAAGGAGACAAAGGTCATCCGAATCTTTTCTTTTTCTTTTTTCACGAATTCCTTTTCATCAAATTTCGGAAGGGTGAACTCCTCATTTTCCTCTGCTTTTTCGTCTTTTTCTTTTCTTCGTTTGGCCATCGGAGGTGGATTGCGTTATTATTTAAAGGTTTTTCTCATTATTTTTTTCTAGTTGTTTTTGCTGTTCTTTTTGTTGTTTCTTCTTTAATTTAGCCTCTGCTTTAGCTTTCTTTTTCTCAAGTTTTAATCGCTGTTTTTCAAGATCTGCCTGTAGTTGACTCATGATGATTTTATCTGTTTTTGATTCATCCATGCTATTTTCATTTTCAGAGGTCAGTGCTGATCGATAGAGGTAAGTGAATGATAAGGCAATGAGGATGTAGATGACAAGCATTATTCCAACACCGAGTAAAATGGTGCCGTTTATTTTTTTTTCAGTGGTTTCAAAAAACACTTTGAATGCAAAGAGGACGGCGAGAAGAATGGATCCTGCCCAGGCATGATGTTTGGCAAGTGCATATTTTTTTCTATAGCTAGATTGTGATTGATTCATATGAACCAGTATTTTTTATAAATTCTATCTAAGATCCATATGGTTACTTTTTTTTAATAACCTTTTCCGCAACGCTGGCACAGGCAAGGTAATCATCAAGTGTATGAAGCAAAGATGAAAGATTTTCTGCATGAATATGGGCATCTATGATGGTGTCATTGACCCTTGATTCGACGAAAATATCATCATCAACTGTGAGTGCTTGTTTAATGGTTTCAGCTTCCTTTTTTGTTGAACATTCAAGTTTTATATCGCAGTCTATGTTCATGATGATCCCTTTGATTTATCATTCAGTTGCTGGGATAGGACACGATCAACTTCTTTCAGAAACATTTCAAGTGATTCACGGGGAAGAGTTGCTCCTGCTGCGATCTTATGACCGCCACCATGACCATTGAGTTTTTTACTGATTTGTTCCATTGCTGCACCAAGATCAAGACCATTTGATACCAGTTGTTGGTTTCCTCGACAGCTTATATGGAGTTCATCTGGTTTCTTAACGATGGAAAGCAATGGTTTTGTATTGTCTAGTAGGAAATTAGTGGCAATCCCGCCGACGACACCCCCCAGAGAGGAGTTCTCACTATAAAAATACCGATAGGATGGTTGTTCATTCACTCCGTTTTTTTCAATGCTGAGAAGTTCATCAAGAATTTCTTGTTTGAATGTTTTTTCAAGTTTCAATGCTTCCTCATATGCCTTTTTATCTCCCAGGCAAAGCGCCAGACCAAGGTCTCTGTTGCCTCCTTTTCCACAGGAGTCTAGAAGATCTGCAAATTGTTCCATTTCACCATGTGTTTGATCTGAGAAATAACGATTCCGAATCACGGTGTCAAGTATAGTTGATTCACACCCTTGTTTGATTAATAGAAGCATTAGTTTTGAATGTAGTTTTTGTTGTTGATCTTGGTTTAAATCATGATAAGATTCTTCTGGATCGATATGAAGATTGGAAAGAAAAGATGTAATGGCATCTTTATTTCCAGATAATCCTTTATAAAATGGTTCAATTGAATAAAACAGGGAATCAGCAATGGTTTCACCGGTGAGTTTGATGGCTTGTTTTGGAGTAATTATTGAGTGTTTTATTGCCTCATCGATAATGGTTAAATTATAACCTGAAAAACCATTGATGTATTGTTTATCTCCTGTTGCACCGGCAATGGCTAATGAGGATAGATCAATGTTTTCTTCATCCAATTCACGAGCAACAGCATAAGCGATACTTGCTCCTGATGCTTCATAGTTTCCATTGATACCACAGAGATTTGCGTTGATTTGTAGAATATGGTCCTTTGTCTTTTCTTTGATGATTTGATGGTGATCAATGATGATGATGGGAGAGGAAAATGTTTCGAGCATTGGAAGCTGTCCACTACCCATGTCAGTGAAAATAATGAATTCATACTCTTCTTTTTTAACCCTCTCCAAACCTTGTGTAAAAGGATTTCTCATTAATGTCGCCTGAAAATCAAATCCCTGTCGATATAATGCAGTACAGATGATAGCGGCGGCTGTAATACCATCTGCATCATAATGGGAAATAACTCGAAAACGAGTTGATGAATCTTGCTCTTGTATTTTGGATGCACCTTGATGAGCGATGTTCTGAAGAATTGATGACATAAGTGGTACATAGTGAAAAGCAGTTTAAGAATAAAAAAGATGGCATTGAAAAAATAGTTGAGTCGGGCTTATTCAAACATTAATCGTGCTTGCTTTGGACTATATTTCCATCCTTCTGGGAGTTTCTTTTTTGAATGGTAATATTTCACTAACCGACGTATTTTTGATTCGGTGAGTTGTAGATTTCTTTTATTATGAACATCTTTTCTGTTGATTTCAAGATGATCTCGTATCTGAAGGGCTCTTGATATTAGATTCTTGAGGTCCTCTGGGATTTCAGAGGTCATCTTGTTTTCTTGAAGGATACGAGTGATTTTTTTTCCGGTTGCAAGTTTTATATCAGGTACTGCATATTGATCTCGGAGCATTATCCCAATTTCTGAACTGGACATTCCAGATTTTGCTAATTCGAGGATTCGAGATTCGATCTCTCTTGGTTTCAATGCACTCCATGTTGGATGTTGGGTTCTTTCTACCATATGTGTTGAACCGGATTTGCCTTTTCTTCTCGCATGCATTCGTGCCATAATCGTTTTGCTCCAAGTATGTACTCTTCTAAAGTATTTTCCGTATAAGATTATAGTATTTAAATTTAAAGGGCTTTAGATTTAAATAAGACCAGGATTGATGACGTAATGAAATAATATTCGTACTCCACAGTAATATGTATATTCAAAAAATTATAAATAATAGTTCTAAGTAAAGTTATGATGGCCTTTAGGAGAAAAAATGAGTAATCTTTAATAAGGAATCGTGTTTAATTTTATCTTAACTTTCATCTATGAAAGGAAGAAACCGAGAAAACAGTATCAATTAAGGTGATTTCATTGTACCTCTTTGTGGATACGGAAACAACTGGTCTTCCACCAAAGCAATACCATCAGTTGAGTCATTGGCCGCGGATGGTACAATTAGGGTGGCTGCTCACTGATGATGAAGGAGAGATCCTTCGGCAGGATTCTACCATTATTCGACCAGATGGATTTAAGATCCCTCAACGGGTCACTCATATTCATGGGATTACTACAAATCGGGCATATCAAACCGGTGTGCCCATTCAGGATGCTTTATATCGTTTTAAAGAAGCCCTTCGGTTTTCTCATGTATTAATCGGCCATAACATAGATTATGATTATCACGTAATGAAGGCAGAGTTTAATCGAAAAAAGATGAGGACCATGCTTGATCAGTATCCACGGTTTTGTACCATGAAATCCTCAAGGGTGATTGAATTCTGCAAAGTGATGAGAGGGGATGGTAGACCAAAATGGCCCGGTCTTGGTGAACTCTACAGGCACTTGTTTCATGAAAAATATTATGGTGCACACGATGCCTACGATGATGCTAAGACATGTGCGCAATGTTTTTTTAAACTTCGAAAGATGGGTGTGCTTTAGTTTTTCTTAAAACGGGTGCCAAGTTTTTTCATTACTTTCGGAAGGGTAGTATATTCCATATCTTCCATGGGGAGCCGGTGTGGTTCGAACGGTCCGTGTTGTCGCATGTACTGAGTGATATGCAATGCTTCGTTTCGAATACCATCAAAGGCAGGGTCATCAAAGAGATCTACTGGATCAGTTAACATACCATTTCTGAGTTGGAATCCAAGGGCGATAACCCGTGGTGGTCCGTCGAATCGGGTGCATTGTGCATCTTTAACCGCAACGGGCATGAGTGGGCCGTTATGTGATCCACGCATCCATCCTGAAACCAGATGGGCATGAGTGAATCCTTCCAGTACTTCACCGAGTGCGGGAAGACCTGATTGTGCTCTCACGACACCAGCAGGATCATCTTTACCCACGTATTCCCCCGCGATTTGGTAGAGTTTCTCTGTTGAGATAACTGAGACGGGTTCATCATCAGGTAGTTTTGAGCTTTTTTTGGGAAATACTCTTTTGATGACGAATCGTGATTTCGCACCAATCAGGGCGAGTAAATCATAGATCTCCTCAGGAGTTTTAAGAAACACGTGTTTATGTTCTCGAATGTCCCAGACCTCAAAGACGAATCCATCATGAATACTGGGATCAATGATGAGCCCTGCGGTGTTATATGGATCTGAAAAAATCTTTGAAATCGGAAAGTTGAAAGCACCGGGTTCTGTTTTATCCATCATGAAGGCAACGATGGGTTCTGCTTTTCGTTCCGTAAATTCCATTTCAGCAATCCCTGGCCCCATTCCTCGGATGTTTCCAGAAAAGGCATCACTGAGCATGTCTTGACCGGCACCATACAGTCCAAGATCCCTAGCTTTCTCTGTTGCCTCCAGGAAAGTGTTCCAAGCAAGTTCATGTACTTCTTTTGCATCCACTCCATTACTATGGGTCATGATCAGTTCTAAATCATCTCCACAATGAGTGATGTGAAAATCCATGATGGTTTTAGCTCGTTTTGCTTCGATGAGTTGTTTATATGCAATTTTTTCTAAATCAGGGTGAACTTTCGCATGTCCAGGCCATCCACCAACATCTGCTTTGATAATGCTAAAGGTAGTTTTCATATCTAAGCCTCCGCTGTCATGGTATCGGACCATGATTTATAAAGGATTTGGCAGCTTTTTTGAGTAAAATATATATCTTTCGTTTTAATGATGCGTTTGCTGTGAGCATATGCCTTTGAAAATCTATAATTCCCTGTCGAAACAAAAAGAAGATTTTATTCCTGTCAATGATAAAAAAGTAAGAATGTATGTTTGCGGGATGACGGTGTATAGTGATGCCCATATTGGTCATGCTCGTACCTATTTTGCATTTGACGTCATTAGACGGTATTTAAAGCATTTGGGCTATGATGTGTATTATGTGCAGAATGTTACCGATGTTGATGATAAAATCATTGCTGCTGCCCATGAGAAACAAGTAGATGCTCTGGAATTTTCCTGTGGATGCACGGATCGGTGTCTGGGCGATCTTGATAAGCTGGGCATTCAGCGTGCTGACTTTTATCCAAAGGCCTCTGCAACCATTGAAGATATGATTCAAATGATTCAGCAGATCATCGAGAATGGATATGGCTATGAGGCAGGTGGTGATGTCTATTTTTCGGTTGAGCAGTTCCCTGATTATGGGAAGTTATCTGGTCAGAATATTGAGGAATTGAAAAGTGGTGCTCGTATTGAACCAGGTGAGAAGAAGAAAAGTCCACTTGATTTTGCATTGTGGAAGGAGGCAAAACCAGGAGAACCCTATTGGGAAAGTCCTTGGGGAAAAGGAAGACCTGGGTGGCATATTGAATGTTCAACCATGAGTGCGAAATATCTAGGACTTCCCTTTGATATTCATGGTGGTGGTATGGATCTTCGCTTTCCGCATCATGAAAATGAAATCGCTCAAGCTGAAGCGGCAACCGGTAAAGATTTTGCAAAATACTGGATGCATTCTGGCCTTCTCACAGTGAATGGAGAAAAGATGTCGAAATCGCTTGGTAATATGATCAATATTCATGAGCTGCTAAAAAGTTGGCCTGCTGAGGTGATACGATTTTTCTTTACTAAAACTCATTATCGTCGTCCTCCTGATTTTTCTGAAAAGGCGTTGCAGATTGCTGAAAAGGGAGTGAATCGGATTCATCGGTTTAAAAAGCGTTTAGAAGAATTATCAGTGGATAGATCTTGTGTGATTCAAAAAGATAAGTTATCTGAAGAGGATACACGTTTCTATGAGATGGTAAATCAGTTCCAGCAAGATTTCGAACAAGCGATGAATGATGATTTCAATACTCCTGAAGCAGTTGCGGCGATGTTTTCGTTTATGAATCAGGTCAACGGTTTTCTTGAAGAACATAATACTATTGATAAAGAGCTTGCTCGGTTTGCACTTGATGTGTTTGTGAAACTCGCTAAGATCGTCACCTTGTTTCAGGAGGAATCAGATGTCACCAGGGATGTACTTGATGCGATAAGAGAGCTTTATAAGTCCTATGTGCCCGATAAAGAACCATCTGAGAATATGGAAGAAATGCTAGATGAGTTGCTATGTATCCGGCAGCAGGCTCGTGAAAACAAGGATTGGGCAAAAGCAGATAAGATCAGGGATGAAATTGAGTGTCTTGGTTTTGAGGTGCAGGATACTACTGATGGATCAGTCTGTCGAAAACTAAGATAAACAGTGAAAAAAAGAAAAAAGAAATGTGAATTATTTTCCTTTGTTGTTGTTTGCTCTGATACTCGGTCTAACTTTTTCGACTCCTTTTCCTTTTTTGTGAAGTCCGCGACCTTTTTGACCAGCGCTGGTTTTTCCTCGCAGTACACGACGTTTATTGCTGGGTTTTGAAATCCATTTAATCTTGTTATCATTTTTTATTGATGGATGATGTGGATCAACCAGGATCACCTCATAGAAGTGATTTCGTCCATCGTCACCAACCCAATATGAGTTCAGAACTTCTAGGTTGGGAAAATGTTTTGATGTTCGTTCCTCGGCGATTCGTTTGGTATTTTTTGCCATGGTGATTTTGGTGATACCCTTCTTTGATGCCACCCGACCTTTTCGTATAGTTCGTTTCCGCAGACTTCCTCGTCGAACTCGTGCCCGGACCACGATGTAACCTGGTTTGGCCTTGTATCCAAGGGAACGTGCTCGATCGATTCTGAGTGGTTTTTCCACTCTCAGATAATTCTTTTCTTTTCGCCATTGGATCATTCGTTGTTGTTGAGGCGATTGAAATGAGGTATCATGTTTTTTCCATTGATCCTTTACGTGATTGTAAACACTTTTTGTCATCGTAATAACTCCAAATCTATTAATCGGTAGTGGAAGGTTAGGAAGGAAGGTTCTTTATTTAAAATTTTTGTCCAATTTTTCTGCTGAAACACTTCAGATAGACAAATACCATCTCTTTTAAGGCTTTCCTTCTTTATTCTAAATAGTATGTCGCCAGACTTAAAAAGAGGAAGTGTATTTCCTTTAGAAAGGGGGACCCAACGCGTATGGATTATCTCTTCAATAAACCCATGGAAACCGCATCACGTAAGGATATCAATGAACTTCAATTGAAACGATTAAGAAAAACAGTGTCAGAGGTTTATGCATCTGTTCCGTTTTATAGGAAAAAATTTAAGGAACTGGGAATCACCCCCGATGATATTAAATCACTTGATGATGTGACAAAACTTCCATTTACCACCAAAGATGATCTTCGGGAAAATATGCCATTTGGAATGATGAATACTTCATTAGATAATTGTATCGAGCTTCATGCTTCATCAGGAACTACGGGTATCCCGGTGACTGCGTGTTATACTCAGCATGATGTTGAAGTGTGGGCTGAGGTGATGGCTCGATGTCTTTCCATGTCAGGGTTGACCAAAAACGATATCTTTCAGAACCCGATCCCTTATGGAACGTTTACTGGTGCATTCGGTTTTCATTATGGTGCTCAAAAAGTTGGTGCATTGGTGATACCTTCAGGTAAAGGTCAATCAGAACGACAGATTAAACTCATGGAATATTATAACACCACCTTTATCTCTGGTGTTGCCTCCTATGTGATCCGATTGGGTCAGGTGGCCAGGGAAATCGGCATTGATCCGAAGAAAACATCGGTGAAAAACGGGTTATTTGGTGCGGAGATGTTCACTCCAGGTCTAAAAAAAAGGATTATGGAGACCTGGGAGATGGATGTTCATGATATCTATGGACTCACCGAAATGTGTGGACCAGGTGTTTCAACGGATTGTGATCAGCATGATGGTCTGCATCTCTGGGAGGATCATTTTTTAGTTGAATGCGTTGATCCTAAAACGCTTGAGCCAGTGGATGTGGAAGAAGAAGGAGAACTAGTGATTACCACCTTGACCAAGGAGGGAATGCCATTGTTGCGTTATCGAACCCGAGACATTTCTCGGTTGTATGATCAAGAAACCTGTGAATGTGGTAGAACCCATGTGAAACATGCCACCATCAAGGGAAGAAGTGATGATATGATCATCATACGTGGTACCAATATTTTTCCAGGTCAAATTGAATCGGTGTTGATGAAACATCCTAATGTGGGGGGGAATTGGCGGATGATTCTTTCAACTGAAAATGATGTTGATATGCTGACTGTGGAACTTGAAACAAAACAGCAGTTAAGCCAGGTACAGACAAATGATCTTGAAAATAAAGTAAAAAATGATATAAAATCAGTTCTGGTGTTCACACCTCAGGTTGATATTCTCCCCCCTAATACCATTCCTGAAACGGGGTTGAAGGCAAAACGAGTGATAGATAATCGGGTGAAGGAGTGAATTATGAATAAAATCAATGCTGACCTGTTAGAGGTAACGGGTGCACTTGCAGAGGACGAGGTGAAGACACTTCTTCGATCCTTTGATATTCAAACCACTAATTTTGAAACCATTAAAACAGTTGAGGACATTGAAAATGTTACGGTTTCATTCCCTGTCGCCCTAAAGGTGTGCTCCCGGAAAATCCTCCATAAAACAGATGTTGGGGGCGTAAAGCTTAACATTGAAAACAAAGCGGATTTGATCAATACATTCAAGGATTTCAAGAAAAAATTTCCTGATGAACGGTTTATTGTTGATGAAATGGTTCAGCCGGGTGTGGAAGCAATCGTTGGGCTGGTGCAGGATCCAACCTTTGGGTTGACCATCATGGCAGGCGTCGGTGGAATTTATACTGAGTTATATCAGGATGTTTCCTTTCGAGTGGTTCCCATTGTTGAATGCGATGCAGCGGAAATGATTGAAGAAATCAAGGGAAAAAAGCTGCTTGAGGGATTCCGGAACATAAAAGCTGATAAACAGCAACTTATAAATCTGTTATTACGGGTTTCAGAGATCGGTGAGGAACTCATCAATCGAGTTGATCAAATGGATTTAAATCCCGTGTTTATCTATCAAGATGGCTATTGTGTGGTCGATGCCAAATTAGTATTAAAGGAAAATAAAGGGGAGGAATGAAAATATGATGGAAACGACATCTGAGGAGTATAAAATTAAGGATATTAAATTAGCTGAGTACGGACGAAAGGAAATAGACATCGCTGAAAAGGAAATGCCGGGTTTGATGGCCGTTCGAGAAAAATATGGACAGGATAAACCTTTGCAGAACGCACGAATCACTGGAAGTCTTCATATGACCATTCAGACCGCAGTGCTCATTGAGACGTTAAAAGAACTGGGTGCATCGGTTCGATGGGCGAGCTGCAATATCTTTTCAACTCAGGACCATGCTGCCGCGGCCATTGCTGAAACTGGAACACCGGTGTTTGCCTGGAAGGGTGAAACATTGAAGGAATATTGGTGGTGTACTCATAAAGCGCTTGATTTCGGTGATGGAAATGGACCACAGTTGATCGTTGATGATGGTGGCGATGCCACATTGATGATGCATAAAGGATATGAAATCGAAGAGCATCCAGAGTTATTAGATAAGGATTATAGTGATGCACCTGAGGATTTCCGTGAATTGATGAACATGTTAAAGACCATCTATGAGCAAAATCCAAACAGATGGCATGATGTGGTAAATGACATGAAAGGCGTCAGTGAGGAGACCACCACGGGTGTGCATCGGTTGTATCAGATGATGGAACAAAATTCCTTGCTGTTTCCCGCGTTTAATGTGAATGATTCGGTGACTAAATCCAAATTTGATAACTTGTATGGTTGCCGGGAGAGTCTTGCTGATGGTATCAAACGGGGAACGGATGTGATGGTAGCTGGAAAAAAGGTGTTGGTCTGCGGATATGGTGATGTGGGCAAAGGATGCTGTCAGAGCATGAGAGGTTTTGGTGCGCGCGTCTTAGTAACAGAGATCGATCCAATTTGTGCCCTGCAGGCCTCAATGGAAGGCTATGAAGTAGTAACGGTTACGGATATCATCAATGAAGCGGATATCTTTGTCACCGCTACAGGGAACAGGGACGTGATCACTGTTGATCATATAAAGCAGATGAAAGATGGGGCGATCGTATGTAACATCGGTCACTTCGACAATGAAATCCAGGTGGATAAACTAGAGAATTACCCGGGTGTCAAAGAAGAAAACATCAAGCCTCAAGTTGATAAGTATACTTTTCCAGATGGTCACAGTATCATTCTCCTTTCAAAGGGCAGACTGGTGAACCTGGGAAATGCCACCGGTCATCCTAGTTTTGTGATGAGTAATTCCTTTACCAATCAATGTTTGGCCCAGATGGAACTGTGGCAAAAGAAGTTTGATATCGGTGTCTATATGCTTCCTAAAAGACTTGATGAGGAAGTAGCCCGTCTTCATCTTGATCAACTCGGTGTTCATTTAACTAAGCTTTCACCGCAGCAGGCTGAATATATCGGTGTTGATGTAAACGGACCGTATAAACCGAAGTATTATCGGTATTAATTCTATGACGTCTATGATCGTTCTCATTGGAACTGGGCATGTGTTTGATCTTTCAGCTGCATTAATTGAGGTTTTTGATAGTTATCAACCGGAGACCATTTGTGTTGAACTTGATCGTCAGCGTTATCACCAATTGCTCATGAAACAACGTGGTGACAGCTCAAATAGGAATGTATCAACGAATGTTTCGTTTTTATATCGAATGTTAGCTCGATTTCAGCAGAATCTTGCCGAAAAATATGGAGTGACACCAGGCGAGGAAATGCTGACGGCGCTACAGTATGCACAATCCCATCAAGTGCCGATGCAGTTGATTGATATGAATGCTCAACAGGTGTTTTCTCAGATGCTGAAAGAGATGACTTTAAAAGAGAAAATACGGCTGTTGTTTTCTGGTATTGGCGGATTGTTTGTTAGTCAGAAACGAGTGGAATCAGAACTTGATAAGATGCAAGGTGATCTTACTTCATATCTTGATAGGATCGGAGAATCGTTTCCTACCATAAAAAAATCATTGATTGATGACCGAAATCAATTCATGGTTGATCGATTACTAAGCTTAACGGAAGATTATGAAATCATTGCAGCTGTTGTTGGTGATGGACATATCTCGGGTATGACAATGCTTCTTAAGGATCGAAACATTGATGTTGAGACCATTCGGCTCGCTCAGCTCCAACAGCAAATGAGGGATAATCAGGATGGATCGCAAGCTTCATTTCATGTATCATATCATCATCCCTGGTAAAGTTCTGAGGTATAATCGAGCCTAAGAAGGGCTATTGTGTTTCTTTGGTATTTTCCTCAGAAATGAATTCCCTTCCTGATTGAGTGAGCTCAATGGTATCTTGTGAGGCGAAACGGAGTAGTTCCATGTTGACCAGCCGTTGGATGATGGTATTTGTTTCCTCTTGGCTGATATTCAACATCTTTTGTGCTTGGTCAATAGGTATTTTATCTTGATAAATGAGCTTTAAAAAAAAGTATTCTTTCTCATGGTTTTTGATGATTTCCTGCATGCGGATGGTATCGGTTTCGGTAATCCCTGAAAGGATTTCTACATAGTTTTTGATGGCTTGTTCCATATCGATTTTATCGATGATGTTTCCCTGTTGATCATAGAGTTCAACGGTTTTATCGCCCTGTTTGTATTCCCAGTTGGAAACAGATTGCCATGAATATCCCAGAAGATTTTCTTGAGTGGTTTGATCCTGATGTTGTTTCTTTTTCCGTTTTAAAAAGCTATGATGTTGTTCGATTTGTAACTGATCAAAATCCACCCCACAATCGATCATATCAGATATGATTTGAGCGTTGAGATGATTTTTCATTTCAGTGATGAAATACATACCCGCTTCCTCAGTGATATCATCATAAACGAGTCTGATCAGTGATTCAATGGCATGGGCAAGCTCATCTCTTCGCGCAGTCGTGAATTGCTGATCGAATTGAATGTCGAGTTGTGCATCATACATGACATTGGTAATATCAACATGGTGAAAGAACTGATATTTTGGTTTCAAGCTTTCTATGACAGATGTAAGTGTTTTTTCAGCAAGTCTGGTAGTGGTTCTTCTGCTAGCGACCACATAAACGGCATTGATAACAGCTTTTAGTAAATGGTCTGCTGAGTTTTCCATTAGCATATCTCCTTTTGTTAGAGGTCTTTCAGGGCATCGATGACCAGTTCAATTTCATCGGTTTCATTGATCTTTGTTTGAAAGGTGTTGTGTTGAGAACGGGGAAGAATAATGGTGATGGTGGTGCCTTTATCTATTCCAGGGCTGTCACAGTGAATGGTTCCGTTATGTTTTTCAACGATTCGTTTACAAATGGACATTCCCAGTCCACTGCTTTTAAAGGTATTATCTGTTTGATGTGCTCGATAGAAGTCATCAAACACATGAGCGAGTTGATCTTGGTTCATGCCTTTTCCTTGATCGGTAATTTTGATTTGTATCTGGTCTTGTTCTAGTTCATCTACTGTAACGGTAATCGTTCCTCCATCCGGGCTGTATTTGACGGCATTGTCAAAGATGTTTACTAATAATTCATTGAAACGGAGTTTATCGATATCAACGACTGGGTCCGTGTTATAATTAGTTTGAAGATTGATATCGTTTTTATCAAATGAAAAGGTGTTATTTTCGATGATTGAGTTTATTTCTTTAACAAGATTGCATTGGGTGAAGTTAAATGTGATATCTGGTGAGTTGAGTTTAGCTAAAGAAATGGTTCGAACGATGAGATCCTTCATGTAAAAGACATTGTTTTTCATCAGTTTTAGGATCTCTTTTCCTTCATTATCAATTATTTTTTCTTCGAGGATCGGAGTTAGATTTATTAGTGGGTTGAGCGGATTTTTCAAATCATGACCTAGTTGGTTGATGAAATCATTTTTACGTGCGATTAATTCATTAATCTTTTTTGTTCGGTCCTTTACCATGTCTTCAAGCTTGCTGTTGATGGCAACAAGCATTTCCTGGGAAAGTTGTAACTCTCTTTCTGCTTGTTTGCGATCGGAGATATCCTCGATAAACAGGATATATTCAGTTTTTCCTGATTTGGGGCCACGAATCATACTACCATTGATGGTGACTGGGAAAAACATATCATTTCGTTTTTTAAGGAATGTCTCTGTTTTGAGTACTCCTATTTTCTTAAATAACGCTACCTCTTCTTCAACTCGATCATAGAACTGAGGTGGCCAGAAAGGTTCTGGAAATTTTGTATTATGAATTTCATGTTTTTCGTATCCAGTGATTCCACAGAAACAGGAATTGATCTCATTGTAACTACCATCTTCGAAAAATGTAATAATGCCAATGTTTGTATTTTGAATGAGAAAATGATATTTCATATTATGATCGATTGCACTAATCCCATCGTATATCACCTTTTCATCCATACCAAAAAGTGCACACATAATTATCACCATTGGACATCAGAATTATTCCCTCAATCCCTGTTTGGTTCTGGTTCCATGTATTAAGTGGAGTACAATATGTAAAACAGCAGGGTATTTTTAAAATTTTTGAAAAAAATCAAATTAATCATTAACAATAATATTCTAAATAAAATTCATCATGAAAAAATATCAAATTTATGAAAAATATTCAATGAATTATGAATCAAAATCAGATACATTATAAAATAGAAATCCTTCACCATCTAATAAAAAACTCTTATTATGAGAAATCCATTCAACCCGATTAGTGGGCCTGTAGCCTAGTCTGGATAGGGCGATAGCCTCCTAAGCTATAGATCGCGGGTTCGAATCCCGCCAGGTCCGTTATTAATTTCCCTCGATTTTTTCCAAAAACTCCTTAACATT
>CAZQMI010000032.1:0-22309 GCA_964594475.1 uncultured Thermoplasmatales archaeon | reverse complement strand
GGTTTCCTTTTTTTGTTGTGTGGTTACACGATCCGGAAAATGAGAGAGAATAATGATATCCCCTACTGCGTTTACCCATCTATACGGAACAGCAACATCCACTGCACCCTCAATCATCGCAGGATTGGTATCAGTTACTAATAGACTATTCACTCGTTTTTCATCCATGTCAAGGAATACATTCCGGACATGGCCCACATAGTTCCCATCACGTGTATACACTGGAAGTTTTAGAAAAGATGTAACCTCCTCAGCCTCAACCGTAGAATCTTTTTCCATCATGTAAACAAAATAGATATTCGGGTATTAAAATATATTGGATGACAAACAAATTATCACCATTTTTTTTCCTCCCTCAACTCTTTCATAAAAATTTTTGTTCAATGATACTATCTTTTTCTCTCTTGGATAGTTTTTTGTAACGTAAAATCTTTTAACGCAAGAAATATATAATGAGAAAATTATATGTATCAATAATATATTACATTAACACTGGAGGGTCCTATATGAAAGAAATCACAAAATCAATAATTATTAGTTTAATTATTATTTTTCTATCAGTACAATCAGTATTGCTAGTGCAAGCAGATCTTACAATTTCCTTCAATGATTCACTTAATGATGTCTTTGTCTGCACTAATTACTCATATTACAATCACAGCTTTAATCAATCCGCTAATCCAGATATCGATATTAAACATGTGGAATATCATCGACAAACAAATAGTGATGAGGTAAGAGTCACTCTAAGAATCAATGAAACAGGAACTATTATCAACCAAAGTGATTTGGATAGTATGCAACACCCAACTAAAACTGGCAGAACCGTTGCCTATGTGATGCAACTGGTGACAAATGAACGCCATTATACCATTGTGTATATGAATAAATCTTGTACAGTATCCTATGAAAATGCAAGTTGTACCGTTGGTGAAACATATTTCACAGTAACCTTCCAACTGGATTCGATTTTTGAAGAATATGATTATCTAATCGCAGCTGCATATGATGTGATAAACACTACAGAAGATGGTTATCTTCTTTATATCGATGGGGCACCAAATGACAAAATGATTTCAATAAATATCGACGTCTATCCTCAGGATTTCAAGGTTGATCAACCCAGAACATTTCAAGCAAATATTTATGATTTCTACGGCACTGCTGAACCACCATTTACCTACACCTGGGATTTTGATGATGGCACAATCATTGAACAAGAGAATGTAACACAAAGTCAAACCAATGTGACCTACTCTTACGAAAATCCAGGTATCTACACCGTTAAAGTTTACTTCGAGGATGCTGAACAACATTATGGTTATGATGAACTGATTATAGATGTCAATAAAAAAGACCCAGAGTATCAACTCTATCAAGTAACTTGGGAAAAGAAGACAAGAACCGAGGGTCTCACAGCTTTCACATCTAAAAAGAATCCCTATGAAACATCCTTAATACTAGATGCACCAGCCCATCATGTTATAACAAAAACTGAAATCATGGTTCAATGGGAAGATGATCACACCTATGGGATAATCAAAACATGGGGTCAAGATATGGTAACGGCCCATATGTATAACAAAAATGAACATCAAATGCAAACAACAATGGGTAGTGGAGAGATGTTTTTTGATTTTGATGAAGAAACCATCCCACATAATTTTACCCTCGCCATATATAATAATGATTCGGTCTATCAGTTTCTTAATGCCTTTCTCTCTGGAAAAAACCAAGCCCTCTATGAAACACGCATTGAAATTGAAATAGGTGAAAAAATCTGGAGACCATTTAAATTCCTAAAAGACACCGGCAATAGAATCAATATTGACATCACCTATGAATATTACAAACCAATCATTCAACTCATTCAAGAAGAATAAGAGGACAATAATACCTTTTCTTTATTTTTTTATTTGGATGCTATTAATTCAAGATAAAAATTTTATTCATGTTCATACAAATTCTATCTTTTGGTCATTGATGTATTTATTTCGAAAATGTTGATTGTATCATCATAATAGAAATGCAAATCTTTTTGTGGCCCATTTCCTTACAAAAACGATGCGATGAAAAAAAAAGACATTGATCCCAAAGGCAAAATAATTATTAACGAATTGAGATCATATCAAAAAAAAGATTTTTCATTTTCCAGTGGACACATCCTTGGATCCATGTGTAGTTCACCGCATCCCATCGCAAAACAGGCCTATTATACATTTCTTGAGACCAATCTTGGGGATCCAGCTCTCTTTCCAGGAACAAAAACCATTGAGAAAAAACTGCTTAGCTACATTAAAACCTTGCTTCATGCCCCAGAAACCGCCCAAGGACATATCGTCAGCGGAGGAACGGAAGGAAACATCACAGCGATATGGATTGCAAAGGAACTTTCTCGTAAAAAAACGATAGTAGTACCATCATCAGCTCATTTTTCCATTCAAAAAATTGCAAAACTCATGGATATGAACATAAAAACAGTTCCATTAACTGATCAATACACCGTTGATGTCACACAACTCAAAAAGGCAGTTAATACTGATACTGCAGCAGTACTTGGAATAGCAGGATCAACGGATCTAGGAACCATTGATCCCATCGAAGAAATCGGTGATTTCTGCTATGATGAACACCTTTATTTTCATGTTGATGCCGCATTTGGTGGCTTCATCATACCCTTCCTCACTCAAAAAAAATATAATATTAAACCATTTGATTTTAATATAAAAGGAGTTAGTTCGATAAGTCTAGATGCACATAAAATGGGATACGCCGCAATCCCTCTTGGCGTATTAGTAATTAGAAAAAAAAACTGGTTAGATGCTATCAGTGTAACCTCACATTGTGTCAGCAGTGAAAAACAAGCTGGCATTCTAGGGACACGATCTGGTGGACCAGTAGCCGCAGCATATGCAGTCATTCAATATCTTGGTAACAAAGGATACCAAGAAATTATGCAGAACTGTATCGCATTAACAAGGTATACGGCCAATCGAATAAAAGGAATCGGTCTTTCCCTGATTATCGATGATCCGCCGCTTAATGTGCTCGCAATTAAACTCAAAAAACCAGATATCATCGTTGATAAGCTTACCGCTCAAGGGTGGAAGGTAAATACCATGAAACATCTATCCAGCATTCGTCTGGTTCTAATGCCGCATATCACCAAGAAAACAATTGATGATTTCATCCCAGTCCTACACAACATATGTAAAGAGGAAGGTGAACTATGAATAATACATTATTGAAAAAATCGTTGAAGGAAGCACCCATCGTAAAAAGAGGAAAATATTCCTACGTTATCCACCCTCTCACTGATGGAATTCCAAAAATACAGCCTGAACTTCTAGAGGAAGTAACAGATAATCTTGCCTGTGTTCTTAATGATTTAAAACCATTCGATCGTATTGTTACCATGGAAGCAATGGGAATACCACTGGCATCAGTTCTTTGCCTGAAAATGAACATTCCCTTTACCATCATCCGAAAACGATCATATGGGCTTTCAACCGAATGCCCCCTGAAACAAGTCACCGGGTACTCAACATCGACTTTATTCATCAATGGGTTAAAAGAAGGAGACTCAATCGTTATTGTTGATGATGTGTTGAGCACTGGTGGAACCCTGAGATCAGTACTTCAGACACTACAACAGATAAACGTACGGGTGAAAGGAGTTTTTGTTGTTGTTGATAAAGGAATCAACGCAGCAAAAATTTCAAAAGAAACCGGAGTACCTGTTCATGCTCTTATCACCATTTCCATAACGGATGGGTCCATTGTCTTTCTATAGAAATAGGAACATTTTTCAATAAAGAATCGGTATGATGCTAGTGATTTTTATGACAGGGAACATATCACAGCATACCCATTGTCAAATTTGTGGGAAGGCCATTCCAGTTTCAGAGACCTATTGTTCAGAGGAATGCAAGGAAAAATATAATTCCATGATGAAAAAAAGAAAAATACTGGTCTATGCCATGTATGCCTTGATCGCTGTCATCCTTGTTTTTATACTAATCTTGTAAGGCGATTCAATGTTTACTCAGTTAATTCTTCCTGCAGGTCAATGACCATTTCAGTAAGTGCATCTTCAAATACATGATGACGATATTCTTTTGTGGAACCATCGGATAAATGAACACGTGCGACAAAATCCCGTCCATCTTTGATAATTTCAATATGACAAACCGTTTCCATTGTTCTCCCATACAATTCGAATTTTTATGGCGAAACCATCAGTTGTATTTATAGTTTTTGTGAATATCGTTGACATTGCATGATTAAAAGAGGACAATATAGACCCATGCAAGACTAATTCAATTTTTATTTTTTACACATATTAGTTCTTTTTATCTTTATTTCCTTAAGATCAAATGATATCATGAATGAAAAAAGAAAAAATGCTTTTCATTGGTGAACGTAACGCATTATCAAAAGGTAATCGATGAATTCGTTTGGGTAAGATTAAAAACATATTGCATCATAACAACTCCGAAGAGATGAGACGATGAAAGAGAAAAGAACCGCTAAAGTATCTGGGCAATTCTATGAGCGAAGTGAAGATGCACTTACCGACCAAATCCAACACTGTTTCCTTAATGAATCAGGACCCGGTCAGCTCCCAGAGATATCTTCAATGAATACTTCATTAACTGGAGTAATTGTACCTCATGCCGGTCTACCCTGTTCAGGAATGATTGCTGCACATTCATACATATCTATTGCTCATGCGGGATTTGCCGATGTGTTCATCATACTTGGACCAAATCATCGTGGCCTCGGTTCTGGAGTGGCTATGTACCCTGATGGATTATGGGAAACACCATTAGGAAGCCTGCCAATTGATGAAACGCTGGTAAACCGATTGCAAGGAGGGATCATCGATGCGGATACAAAGGCACATCAGCAACCGGAAAATAGCATTGAAGTCCAACTTCCATTTCTTCAATACATCGGAAAACAGCAACCATTTTCCATCGTTCCTATTGCCATGGCCATGCAAGATTACCAGACTTCAACAGAGGTTGGAGAACAAATTGCAGAAGCAATACACCAAGATGGTCGTCGCATTCATATTATCGCAAGTACTGATTTTTCCCATGAAGGAGTGGCATATGGCCGTATGACACCAGCTGACATCCCAATTAATGACTACGTGAAAAAAAAGGATAAAGCTGCAATTGACTGTATCCTTAAGCAAAATCCAAAAGCACTCATCGAAACTATACAAGAAAACCAGATATCTATGTGCGGATATGGACCAGTGGTTTCCTTATTAACCGCAGCTGAAAAACTTAAGGCAAGTTCTGTAGAACTGCTTAAATACGGGACATCATATGACGTGTTTCCTGATTCATCTGCTTGTGTCGGATACGGAGCATTTGCAATCAAATAAAGGATAAGTGAACTGAGATGAGCAAGAAACCGGTGAAAGACATACACCTCTCCAATAAATCAACAGCTAATGAACTCATCAACCATCTTTTTGAATCCGGAGGGTTTACCGCAAAAAGTGTTGCAACAGGGGTAGATATCCTTGAAGATATGATGAAGGAAGATGATTGCATTCGTTTTCTCTCTTTTCCCGCTTGTATCATTTCCACCGGGACACGAGGAATCATAAGAGATCTTATCAAAAAGAACTTGTTCGATGTCATCATCACCACCGCGGGCACCCTAGATCACGATCTAGCCCGTGTCTGGCGGGATTATTATCATGGGACCTTTTTTGCAGATGACTCAAAACTTCATCAACGAGGAATAAATCGACTGGGTAATATCTTCATTCCCAATGAGTGTTATGGTACTATTCTAGAAGAAAAAATGCAACCAATACTTAATGATCTCTATAAAGAAAAGCGCATTTGGTCAACAAAAGATATCATCTGGGCATTTGGAAAACACCTTGAACAAGAACCCAAGGCAACGGAATCAATTACCTACTGGGCATATAAAAACGACATTCCTATTTATATCCCAGGAATAACCGATGGAGCTTTTGGGTCACAATTGTGGATGTATTATCAGAACCATCGAGATTTCAGTATAGATCTTTTCAAGGATGAACAAGAACTCAGTGATCTCATCTTTGATGCCGATAAAAGCGGTGCCTTGATTATCGGTGGCGGCATCAGTAAACATCATACCATCTGGTGGAACCAATACAAAGGAGGACTTGACCATGCAGTATACATCACCACTGCTCAGGAATTTGATGGCAGTCTATCAGGAGCGCAAACAAAAGAAGCAATATCTTGGGGAAAGATTAAGGAAACCTCCAATCATGTCACTATCTTTGGGGATGCAACTGTTTTTCTGCCTTTCATGGTCAGTGCTCTCTATGAACGATTACTTCCAAAATAAGAGTTTCATGGTCGATTTCACTGATTTCGGCAGATCAAGCAATGGTTTCCGATTAATCATTGAAAACACCGCATGAACAATGCTACTTACGGTTAACTGAAAGAACCAACGGCCATAGTCTGCATCGGCTTTGGCTGGACTACCCACATATCCTTCAGTAAGACCTAAATCCTGAAACGTTTTTCCAAGCACCTTAGGAGATGAAAGATTTCGATAAATGCTCTGTAATGAAGTATACGAAGGATGAAGTAAATAAGGATATTGATATTTCATCAAGGAGGTTTCTCTAAATCCTGCATGAATCTCCTTGCTGGTATCAAATCCGAGTTTTGGTTCCTGTTTTTCTATTTCATCGCTATAAAAGATTGGCCCCCAGGGTTCATAGACCACCATACTCTGTTTCTTCCGCAATCGCTGCATTGCTGCATAAATCCCTTTTAAATGGCCATAGGCCATATGATAGGTCACAATTACAAGATATTGAAAACCATGTGCTGCAAGCGACTCACCAAAGGAAAGCACGATTTCTTTAATGATTTTAGAATCAACAGAGATAGTACCTGGAAATTCCTGGTTAAACTCACAGAATCCTAAGGGAACAGATGGAAGAAGAACACAGGTTAGTGAATCATCTTGTTTATTGATTTGCTTGATTGCCTGTTCCGCGGTATCACGAGCGATTAATAGATCTGTTCCAACAGGGAGATGAGGGCCATGTTCCTCAAGGGGGCTGATGGGTAAGAAAAAAACGGTTTTACCTCGATCAAAATGATCAATTTCCTTCCAATTCATCTTCTCCAGTTCAACAAATGGTTGATTGGTTGTTTTCGCTTCCTTTTTTGATTTTTTTGCCATGATCCGAAAATCCTTCTATTAATCGTTTTTTCCAAAGGTAGTCACCGTGCAGCTATCATTGGTTAGAATCACGGTATGTTCCTTCTGAGAGACAATGCCATTATTCTGTTCGACAAGTTGAGGGTAATGATGAAGTAAACCTAAATATGAAAGACGTTGTAATGAGACTGTTTCATTACTGATCTTTCCTTTACACCATCGAGTGGTAAAGGGCAATGAACGAAATATCTTTTTTAGTTTTTTCACCTGTATTTTTGCTCGTCGATCCCGAAGCTGCCGTAAACTGAATCCATTATTGATTCGATAAATATTACTTGCTCCAGACGAAACCACTCGACCACTCCCCGTTGTTGCAAAAGGTTCAATGGCGATTGCATCATCAATTTTTGGTTTCTTTCGAATACCAATAGATGGAACATTTGGAATGGACATCCCTGCATGAAGGGTGTACTGCTTTAGACTATGCCCGGTCAGATTCTCAATAGGTTGAAACCCATATGAGGTAATCATCTGTTGCACGATCTGACCGATCTCAGATAATGAAATACCTGGTTTCATCACATCAATGACCTTTGTTAGTGCTTCATCCGAAGCTTTAATCAATGATTGATATGCATCATTTTCAATTTCCTTAGTAACTGCAGTATCAGCGATATAGCCATCGATATGAGTACCAACATCAAGTTTGACCACATCGCCTGTGCGAAAAACGTGTGTATCATTATTCAATGGACTGAAATGTGCAGCGATTTCATTCACAGAGATATTAACCGGAAAGGATGGCAATGCACCACGTTTTTCAATCACTTCTTCAACTGATTTTACCACTTCTAAATAAGAAACACCAGCCTTTATTTTTTCAAATCCCTTATCGCGAGCTTCAGCAGCAATTGATCCAGCTTTTATATATTTTTCAAAGATTTCATCTTCCATTTATGACCACACCGCCATAATATCCTGGTCAGGAATCGCTCCTCTTCTCAGAATTCGTGGAGAAGAACCGGTAACATCAACGATAGTGGAAGAAGAACCCATTCTTTTTCCTTCATCAAGATACATTATATTACCTACATTCGAAAAACACTTTTTGATTTCCCCAATTGAAAACGGCGTGGATTGACCATGGATATTGGCACTAGTGACCGTTAATGGACCGGTTTTTGATAAGAGCGATCGTGCTGTTTCATCATCTGGTACCCTTACTGCAATTGTATTCTTTTGCGCAGTGACTAACTGTGTAACAGCTGGTTTTTTTGGTAGAATGATAGTAATCCTTCCAGGCATAAATGTTGATAACTGATGTTTAAGTGTTGAATCAATCATCGCGATATCTTTAATTTTATCAATTGATGAAACAGCAACTGGTAACGGAATCGAAAACGGACGATGTTTCAATGAAAACACCTCTCTTACTGCATCATCATCAAAAATAGAAGCACCTAACGCATATAAGGTATCTGTTGGATAGACAACAAGACCGCCTTGCGTAATCGTTTTAACTGCCCGTTGTACACTGGTTGATCCCATATCTCCCTAATCTTCTGTTTTAATAAAATCTCCGAGGGTAAGACCACTTTCTGAAGATACATCTGTCTTCGGAGTAGAAACCTTTTTTATCTCCTCAAACAAGGTAATAGACAATTCCTTTTCTAGTTTTTGAGCAACCTTATCAGAAGGACGTAGCTCATCATTTTCAATTTTGGAAATAGTAACGGTTCGTTCACCAATATTAAAGCCAAGTTGCTCTCGAGAGAGTCCTTTTTTCTTTCTAGCTTCACGAACCACAGCACCCCAATTTGAGATAATCTCCTTATCCATTTTCTCATAGACATCTTTTTGCTGATGTCGGCGAGACCGACGAATGAGTGATCGCTGGATTCTATCCGAGGATCCATAGGGACTTGATACTCCCTTTCCATGCTTCATACATGATGGACAAAGCATCATTTTCACTCCCTCGATCATTCCAGGTTTACACGCCTCTCCACATTCATTTCCACATAACTCACATTGCATATGATCTTCCACCTTCAAAAAAATTGAATATGCCTGTTATATCAACCCAGCTTTTTGCAATGTCATTAAATCTTCAGTGCTCAGCTTTTCACCATTCTTAAATCGTTCGAAGATCTCATCTGCTTCCTTATGGGCAACAGTTTTTGCTGCTTTCTTCTTCTTTCGGATTTGCTGTTCGCGGGTTGCAGTAAGTTCTCGTTCTAATTCATGAATTCGATCAACATGATTGATAAAATCACGATGAACATCATCAGCTTCAATTTTCGTATTAACGATGGTTTCCTGAATCTCATTGACCTTTTTGGTCAAATTATCAAGTTTATTAATCAACTTAATCATGGTTTCATGTTCATTCTGTGCTCGAGAAGCAAGTGATTCAACTGTATCATGCTGTTTTTCGGCTTTTTTCTTATATACTTTTTCCTCTTCCAATGCTTTTTTCAGCTGCGGATCCTTATTAAGCATATCTTCCTGTTTTTTGATCTTTGAATGAATACCAGAAATGATTTCGATAACCTTTTTTTCTTTCTGAGGCGACATAGGCTGGGTCATCTGCTCTGTCTCAAGACTGTGTAATTGTTTTCGTAAAACAGCAAGATTTGAACCCGTTGAACTCGTTCGTTTTTTTTCGATTTCTTTGATTTGTGATTTAATCTCTCGGCATTTCTCATTGAGCTTGTTTCGTTGTTCCTTGGCATGCTTTACCCGCTCATTGAGTTCATCACGTTTTTTCTTATGTTCTGCGGTTTCATTTCGAATATTGCGAATGGTTGCATTTAGGCTATCCCGCTCATTTGCCAATTTTTTTGAGAGATCATGTAATGTATCTCTTTTCTTCTTTAGTTCATTGGCCTTTGTCTGTAGCGTATCTTTCTCCGCGATCATTTCCTCTGTTGATTCAGCCATGAGAGACCTCAAAGTCTATTGTTTTCCAACCTAGGGTAAAATATGAAGTATTTATTAAGTATTTCGAAGGAATACATCAGATTCAAGAACAAGACCTTCTTTAAAATCTAAATTATTATATCTCTTTTTGTATAAATATTTTCTGGAATCATTTAATCTTATAATGATGAATTGAATAAAACGTTAGGTAAAAATACCTCATGATATATTATGATTTGAGGAAAAGAGACGTGATTAATACCATTGAACAATTTGGAAGGAATGCAGGAAAAATATGGCAGGCTCTTTCAACAGAAGGTGAATTAACCAAAAAAGAACTTCAAGACCAAATCTTGCTTCGAGATTATGAAATCAATATCGGTATCGGATGGCTTGCCCGGGAAAACAAAATCGCTGAAAAAGACGGAAAATTCATGCTCTCTGAAACAAATCTTACTGAAACCATTGGTACCTCCGCGGGAAAAATTTATCAAGTGCTTTCTGAAAAAAAAGAACTAGATGTGAAATCACTACAGCGATCAACTGCTCTTTCAGACCCCTTATTTTATCAAGCAATCGGATGGCTTTCAAAAGAAGACAAAATACAGCTGCAACTCAATAATCCATAACTGAAACACAAAAAGATACAATCATAATACCGTTTTTTTTGCTATTTTATTTATTGATATCTCTGATATATCATTCAGTCAAGCTTATAAAACCCTCTGTAATTCCAAACACAGAAAGTGGTTACCCATGGATGAATTCCTCAAAAAAGAACTCAATCTTAATTATTTCAAGGAACAGGATTATATTCGAAAACAATGTCGGCAATGTGGTGCCTATTATTGGACCCTGGACCCACAGCAAACAACCTGTGGTGACCAACCCTGTGTTCCCTTTAGTTTCATTGATAACCCGATGACGTCAAAACGATTGAGTCTCTCAGATGTACGAGAAAGTTTTCTCTCCTATTTCGAAGAACACGATCATTCCCGTTTATCCTATCCAGTCACCGGACAGCGATGTCCAGTTGTGGCCAGATGGCGAACAGATATCTATCTCACCATTGCATCAATAGCGGATTTTCAGCCTCATGTAACCAGTGGCGTGGTTCCACCGCCTGCAAATCCTTTGGTTATCTCACAGCCCTGCATTCGATTAAATGATTTGGATGAAGTGGGAGTCAGCGGCAGACATCTCACCACTTTTGAAATGATGGGTCATCATGCCTTTAATAAAAAGACAGATGAAATCTATTTCAAAGAAAAAACCGTTGCATACTGTAATGATTATTTTACCAAGCTTGGTATTCCAAGAGAAAAGATTAGTTATAAGGAACAAATGTGGTATGGTGGAGGAAATGCAGGTCCCTGTTTAGAGGTCCTTGCTGGAGGATTGGAAATTGCGACTCTTGTCTTTATGAACATGAAGCAGGATGATCAGGGAGCATTCACTATAAATGGTGAACAATACAGCAGCAATCCCCTCAATATCGTTGACACCGGTTATGGACTTGAACGAATCGCCTGGATCTCGCAAGGAACACCAACCGTATACGAAACAGTATTCCCAGAGATGCTTCCCTGGATACGTGAACATGCAAAAAATCTCAAGGATGCACAAGCTTTCTATTCTCTTGCCGATCATACCAAATCACTTGCATTCATGCTTGGTGATGGCATCGTTCCATCAAATGTGAAAGCTGGGTATCTTGCACGACTGTTGATAAGAAGAGCCTTACGATTCATCAATACACTTAAACTCGATGCAAGCTTAACCGATGCAGTGGCCTTTCAACTGCAGCAACTCATTCCTGATTTTCCATCGTTAAAAGACCATATTCCACAGATCAAGGAAATGCTCACCCTTGAAACTAAACGATACGAAGAAACCCTTGCCAAAGGAGAACTATTGGTGAACAGACTTCTCGCTGATAACAAAACCATTGATGAGGATACTCTGATTACGCTTTATGATACCCATGGTATGCCACCAAAAATCGTTCAATCCATTGCCAAAAAAGAACAGGTTGAGGTGATCATTCCAGAGAACTTTGAATCAAAAATTGCTTCTCTTCATACCCATGAAAAGAAAACAAGTGAACGACAGAGTCCTCCCAAGGGGTTACCAAAGACCATCCCACTCTATTACACGGATCATTATATGAAAACCTTTGATGCAACAGTTCTGTGGACCCACGAGACAAAGGATGGCACCGATGTCATCCTGAATCAAACCGCCTTTTATCCAGAGGGTGGCGGGCAACCTCATGATACAGGGATGTTGATAACAGAACACAATACCAAATATGCTGTAACCCGGGTGTTTAAAGAGAACGGAAGCATCATCCATCAGGTCAACGGAACCATTGAAGTCGGACAAAAGATCACAGGAACCATCAACTGGGACCGACGATATCTACTCATGAAACATCACACGGGGACACATCTTATAAATGGAGCCTTACGAAAGGTTCTTGGGGAACATGTCTGGCAGGCGGGATCACAGCTTGATATATGTGATGCTCGATTTGATTATGCTCATTATAAGCCACTCACCAGTAAAGAACAACAAAAAATAGAACGATTGGCCAACAGATATATCGAAAAACAAATCAAGGTTGATAAAAAAACATTGGATCGAAATACCGCTGAGAAACAGTATGGATTCCGACTTTATCAGGGTGGAGTACCACCTGGAAACAGTATCAAAGTACTAAATATTCCTAAGGTGGATGTGGAGGCCTGTGGTGGAACACATTTGAACAACACCGGTGAAATAGAAAAGATACGGATCATCAAATCAGAACGCATTCAAGATGGGGTGAATCGAGTTATTTTTGCTGCTTCAAGCATGGTTGATGCCTATCAGGAGGAAGAACAAAATCTCTACGAAGACATCGTCACCACGCTATCAACAAATTATTCCATAAAAACAAAAAAGGAGATTAGCAAACAACTGGAAAAAGCATCTGAAATCTTTTCTGTACCCTCAGATCAACTTCCCCAAACCCTGAAACGCTTCATCAAAGAATCAAAGATAAAAGGAAACCATGAAATAAACAGTTTAGTTGATGCTTGTAACCATCTTTTTAGGGCCTGGAAAAAAACCAAGAAACAAGAAAAAACCGTTTCAGATGATGAGATAACCCAGCTACAAGAACAGGCCGAACCCATCCCTGGAACGTCCTATCAAGTGATTACGGCAAAAACTAATTCAAATGGAACGGCTCTTGCTGGATCAATCATTAGCAATCCTGGGTTTATCGTCCATCTTTATGATGGAAAGAAACTGATCAGTGCCGCATCAGAAGATGTGGATATCGATTTCAGAAAAGAAATCGCACCGACTGTTGGAAAACTCCTTGGTGGCGGAGGAGGAGGAAAGCCACGGATGGTACAATGTGGTGGACCAAACACTGATGCCGTGGATGAAGCGCTCACACAAGCAAAAAAGCTAACCATTCAAATATTACAACAATAAAACCGATTGATAATAATTGGAAAAAGAGAATAGAGAAGAAAAGAATTTTTTTATTATCTAGAGTTGAATGGTGAGATGAGCAGTGGTAATAATAATCATGGTGGCAATGCTCATTGCAATTACAAACCATGGTGGTATTTTTATGGCTGTTTTCTCTTCAGCATCGAAATACCGAATTAACCCTGCTGAGGAATGAAATCCTTCACCTTTCTTTTGTTTTGCCATAATTAATCAACCAAATACATATTAATATTAGATAACAATTACTCACATCTCTTAGTCCTATTTTAGTTTTTCTGTGCATTCTACTATTATTCAAACCTCTTTTTCTAGGGGAAACCAATTACAATCGAGCAAACATCTAAATATGCTTTTACAATACATACATTCGGGTGTGATAATCGATGAAAGAGATTGATGCACTGATAAAAAAAGCTCTAAAATACAAAGAGAGTGGTCTTACTGATCATGAAATTGCTGAGGATCTTAACGTATCAAAAGAAACCGCCGTCTGGCTTTTAAACAAGGGAAAAAAGAAAAAACCAGAAGGAGATCTGAAAGTCGGCTGGCGATCAATAGGAGTGTATCCATCCCGGATGAGCTTTATTGCTGATGCTCTCTGTGATGTCATTCTTGAAGAAATCGAAAAAAAAGATTTAGAAGTGGAAACTGTGGTAGGCATCGCCATCAATGGAATCCCCTTTGCCTCCTTAGTTGCTGAGAAACTTGGTTTAGAACTTGCAGTCTATCGACCACATGATGAAAAAACCGGGTCATTTTCCTCAAATTACGCAGATGTCAAGGGAAAGAAAATCATTGTCATTGATGATGTAGTAGGCACCGGTGCAACCTTTCGCAGTGCGATCAAAGCGATCAAAGATGAAAAAGGAGATCCCGGATTATGTGTGGCAATTCTTAATAAAAGAGCTCAAAATGATATCGATGGTGTTGCACTTCGAGCACTCATCCGAGCCCGGGTCATCTAATTCGTTGAGTTTTTGATCCATACGCTCTTTTTTCTTTTTTGAATCTAATCAATTAGGTGAACATACATGCATTGGGCCGAGGTAATTGCAGAGAAATTGATAAAACGAGGAACAAAACAGGTTCTAGCAACAGGGATTACACCTTCAGGACCAATTCATATTGGAAATATGAGGGAGGTTCTTACCACTGATGCGGTCTACCGCAGTCTGATAAAAAAAAAGGTGGATGTAGAATTCATCTACATCGCTGATGATTTTGATCATCTCAGAAAAGTGTATCCTTATCTACCGAAATCCTATGAACAATATGTTGGACAACCAATCTCTGAAATTCCCTGTCCATGTGGAAACCATGAAAGCTATGCGGATCATTATCTGTTTGCCTTTCTTGATGCCCTTAAGGAAATTGGGATACATCCACGAGTATACCGAGCACATCAGATGTATCAGAAAGGTGATTATGAAAATGCGATAAAAACTGCATTGGATAACACAGATAAGATTAGAAAGATTATTGAAACTGTTTCAAAACGCAGCCTTCCCAAACACTGGTTGCCCTTCAACATAAAATGTGAAAATTGTCATCGGACGACCACAACCACACCAGTTCTTTATGAATACCCCACGATCGAATATAAATGTAGCTGTGATTACGAGGGAACTGCTGATATAAGAAAAGGAGGGGTGGGAAAACTACCCTGGCGAGTGGATTGGCCTGCTCGCTGGAAAATCCTACAGGTCACCTTTGAACCATTTGGAAAGGATCTGGGAACCACCGGTGGCGCAAGAGAAACCGGTGAACATATTGTTGAAGAAATCTATGATTACCCGGCACCATACTATGCTATGTATGAATTCATCCTACTGAAAGGAAAAGGAGCGATGCATAGCTCAAAGGGAACTGCACTCAGCGCTGGAGAAATGCTTCATATGACACCGCCAGAGGTCCTTCGATTTTTGATCATGAACAATCAACCCAATAAACATCTGGTCTTTGATCCCGGGTTCGGTTTACTGAACCTGGTTGATGAATACGATCAATTTGAACGAATGTATTTTGGCAAAGAGGAACAAATCAAGGGAACCAAGGACCTAGACACAGTCTATGAACTCAGTCAACCCTATGAAATACCAAGTAAAATACCCACTCAAATACCTTATCGACATCTGGTCACCATCGTTCAGATCAGCACCGATTGGAACCAGATCAAGGAAATCCTGCATCGAACAGATCAAATACCACAAATCCTTTCAGATCTTGATGAAAAACGTTTGAAACAGCGGGTGGACCATGTGCGCTATTGGCTGGATCATTTTGCCCCTGCAGTATTACAGTTCAGTGTCAAATCAACTCTTCCAACCGTTCACTTAAGTGAAGAACAACAAAGCTTTCTTTCCTCATTTCTTACCAAAGCAGAAACAATACAATGGAATCCTGAAGAAATCCATAACACCATCTATGCTATTGCTGAACAACAAAAAATCTCAGCAAAAACCGCCTTTCAAACCATCTATCTTGTTTTACTTGGACAGAAAAAAGGACCTCGTGTTGGTTATTTTCTTTCCAACCTTGATGAAGACTTCGTCATCAATCGCTTTAAGCAAGCAGTTAAATAAGAAAAAAATTCTATTGCATTTCTCTTTATGAACATCTATCTAGAGGTCTATGGATGTACAGCCAATAAAAGCGATGCCTCCATCATCAAGGGATTAATCGATGAAGATCCTAGCTACCAACAAGTAGCTACGCTAGGCATGGCTGATGTGATCATAATCCTCACCTGCACGGTGATTTCGACCACCGAACAGCGGATGCTCTCACGAATTAGCACGCTGCTAAACACTGGAAAAAAAATCATCATCGCTGGTTGCATGGCCTCTGTTCAAAAGGATTTATTATTAAGGTTTTTTCCCAAAGCATTACTGGTTTCACCATCTCAGGTTCATCATATTCTGCAAATCCTTGATGAAAATATGGTTCATACATCCCTTGAAAAACATCAGGTGCACAAACGTTTTGATTCTATCATTGCCCCTATTTCCATTGCGGAGGGTTGTCAGTATCATTGCCATTACTGTATCACCTGCAAGGCCAGAGGTCATCTTGTTTCATATCCTCAAGCATCACTCTCTCGGGATGTCAAACAAGCAGTGAAACAAGGCTGCAAAGAAATTCAGCTTACTGCTCAGGATACTGCATCCTATGGATTTGATAGTGATCATAATCTGGGATCGCTGCTTGATCATCTTTGCATCATCCCCGGGGATTATCGGATACGGGTGGGGATGATGAACCCTCGATCTGTTCTGAGAATAATGCAATCAATCATCGATGGTTACCGTCATTTACAAATCTATAAGTTCCTTCATCTTCCAGTGCAGTCAGGCGATGATGATCTATTATATCAGATGAACCGTGGGTATACCATTGAAGAATATCGATCAATTATCACCTCGTTTAAAACTGCTTACCCTCAACTTGGGCTATCAACAGATATCATCGTTGGTTTTCCAGGAGAAACTGATGAACAATTCCAGCATTCTATTAATTTTCTTCAGAAGATTAAACCAGATACCATCAATATCACCCGTTTTTCAGCACGGCCCATGACTCCTGCAAAAAATATGAAAAACCGCATTCCCACCGATATAGTAAAACAACGATCACGAACCATTACAGAGATAGCGATGACTCTTACAGAACAAAAAAACAAATCATACATCGGTAGCGAATTGTCAGTACTTATCACCCATCAAAAGAAATCTGGAAGTGTTCTTGGACGCGCACCGAATTATAAAGCAGTTGTAATCAAAAAACAGCTTCCTCTTGGTGAATATCAATTGGTAAAAATCACGGATGCAACACCATATTATCTTATCGGAACGCTTAAATAAAACAATGATATTCAGCACTATGTGGACGGGATGATACGGGTTGCAATTAACGGATTCGGAAGAATAGGCAGAAACGTGCTCCGTGCTTCAATGGAGCATGCGAATTATGGAAAAACATTTGAAATCGTTGCCATCAACGATCTTGGTAACACGGATATTTTAGCACATCTGCTTAAATATGATTCCATTTATGGTCGATTTAATGGATCAATTGAGAAACAGAAAGATGGACTTATAGTGAATGGAAAATTCATTCGATTTTTATCACAGGTTAATCCTGAGAAACTACCATGGGAAGAATACAATATTGATATAGCGTTAGAAGCAACGGGTATTTTCAGAACTAGAGAAGGTGCGACAAAACATTTGAACGCTGGAGCTGATAAAGTATTGATTTCTGCCCCTGCCAAAGACCCTGATCTTACCGTTGTCCTAGGTGTTAATGAAGAGCTATACAACAAAGATGAACATCGTATCATTTCCAATGCCTCATGTACCACAAATAGTCTGGCGCCGCCTGTAAAGGTCCTGCAGGATAGTTTTGGTATTGAAAAAGGAGTGATGACCACCATTCACTCGTATACTGGAAATCAGAAATTGCTTGATTTCCCTCATAAAGATTTTAGACGTGCACGAGCCGCGGCGACCTCAATTATTCCCACTACCACTGGCGCAGCAAAAGCAGTCACTGAAGTGATTCCGGAACTTACTGGAAGGTTGGATGGCATGGCTGTTCGAGTGCCCACACCAGATGGATCACTTACTGATTTTACTTGCACTCTGCAGAAAGAAGTTACCGCTGAAGAGGTAAACAACACCCTTCAACATGCAGCTCAGACCCATCTTCATGATATTATGGAATACACTGAAGAACCCATTGTCTCCGTTGACATCATCGGTAATCCACATTCAGCAATCATCGATGGACTTAGCACCCTGGTCACTGGTGGACAGGGTAATCTTTTGAAAATACTTTCTTGGTATGACAATGAGTGGGGATACTCCTGTCGATTAGTTGATCTTATCAACTATCTGTATTATGGAGAACGATTTCCCAATCCAGAGATGAAAGCAGTACAGCAGAACATGTAAAATCATTGAAGCTTTCTACTTCCCTCTTTTTTCGTATATCTTTAAATAACGAATCATTAATACCTTTTTTTGTTATGAGGAGGATTTGAATACCTATGGAATTTAACACATTAGATGATATTGATGTCACTGAGAAAACCGTGCTCCTACGTGTTGATTTTAACATGCCACTTGATAAAGAAACACAAAAGATTCTAGATACCACTCGAATGAAACGAGTGATGCCCACCCTTCATGAACTCATTGATCATAACGCAAAAACAGTGATACTTGCTCATCAGGGGCGAAAAGGAAGCTGGGATTTTACCTCTCTTGAGCAACATGCCCAAGTGCTTCAAGAGATACTTGATCATCCTGTTGGATACGTCGATGATATCCATGGAAAAAAGGCTCAACAGGCGATTAAAAACATGCAACCAGGAGATATTCTCTTTTTGGATAATGTGCGAAAACTTGAGTATGAAACCGAAAAGAAAAGTGCACAAGACCATGCTCAAACATCATTCATTCAGGATCTTTCTTTACTTGCAGATGTATTTATCAATGATGCTTTTGCCGCTGCCCATCGAGCCCAGTGTTCACTGATTGGATTCACCGCCGTTCTTCCCAGTGCAGCTGGAAGGCTTATGGAAACTGAGATCAAAACCCTGTCACAAGCAATAAAGGATCCTGACAAACCAAGTGTGTTTCTCTTCGGGGGAGCAAAATTTTCAGATATCATTGTGACCATTGAACGCATCCTTCAGAACAATACCGCGGATCACATCTTGCTCACCGGTCTTCCAGCAAATGCGTTTCTGAAAGCAAAGGGGTATGATCTGGGAGAACCAAATGATAAAGTGCTTCTCAACGAAGGATCAGATGAACAGTTCCGGGAAATACGAACCGTAATGGATAATTATGGTGAAGTAATCACCCTACCGGTGGATTTTGCTTATAAAGAAAATAATAATCGAGTGGAAATAACAAAAGATAATCTTCCTGCTGATCAGCCATTGTATGACATCGGTACGGAAACCATTAAAATTTTTAAGGATATTTTGCAGCAAGCTAAAACCATTTTTCTATCTGGGCCCTGTGGCGTATTTGAAAATCCACTATTTATGAAGGGTACCAAGGAAATCTTTAGTTCTGTTTCCACTCTGGATGCATTTTCAATCGTTGGAGGAGGTCATACCGTTGCCGCCATTAGCCAACTGGGTTTAACTGAACAAATATCTCATATTAGCACTGGTGGTGGCAGTCTTGAAAAATTCATGATGGGTGAGAAACTACCGGTGATTGAAGCGTTAAAACAAGCAAAACAACAACATCTGGTACCTTCATAAAACAAAATCAGTTTCTCCATCTATCAAATGAAGAAAACAATAAATAACGTGTTTTCTTTATTTCTTTTTCCAGTTGGGCTGATAGATCAGCCTGGAAGATCGCTACCTTCGCAAGGTAGAGGCCGCGGGTTCAAATCCCGCTCAGTCCACTCAAATAACCATTGCTTTTTTTCAATTCAATTATATCTATCGACCTTTTTAACCAGAGGAAATTATTTTAATGATTGTAATCATACTAATAGCTCTATCTTTTAGACCGTTGCTTATTTCTAATGGTACGACAACACTCTCAAGTAACATCCTTTATGTTGATGATGATGGTGGGGCGGATTATACCAGCATACAAGATGCAATTAATCATGCATCTGAAGGTGATGTCATCAAAATTCTTGAGGGTACATATCATGAAAACATCGTCATCGATAAACAACTTTCATTGAATGGAGAGCAATCTAAAGTACAAGTAATCATTGCTTCAAATCAACCAGTTTCACTTATCGCTGATCATATAAACTTAATCCGAATAACCATTCAATCAACTGAAAACAGTTCTCAAGCATTATCTATAACATCAGATCACAATGTCATCTTTGAGTGCGTTATTAAAAATGATTACTCCTCTACGACGATATCCTTAGAAGGAAATGATAATGAACTCACAGATTGCTTCATCCTGGGCTCTCTTGAACTATTTCGTGCACATGATAATAATATATGGGAAAATACAATAGGATCAATTCTCATTGATCATTCACATAACAATCAATTCCTTTACAATTGTATCTGTCAAATACAAAACAATGGAATAGAACATATTGATTCTGAAAATACCATCATTAGAAATAACCTTATTTATCAAAACCAAATTGGCATATTAATCGAACGATCATATAATATTTTGATAAAAGAAAATGATTTCATGAAAAATACGAAAAATACCGCAATTGATGAGGATGATCATCATCACTGGAAACGAAATTTCTGGGGATCTTCAGAAAATGAATACTCATTTCCCTGGATTTTTCCCTTCCCTTATCCAATTCGAGGATTAGATGAGACATCAAAGCGTATTGACCATGATTTTTTTCCATCCATGCTTCCTAACTATATTACGTTGTTATTTCTAGACAAGTAGGCATTGGAATCTTTGTATTGCCCTTTAATTGATAAAAGGAAATGATAACAACAGAAACAAGCTGAATTCATCACCTTGTTACCCATCCAAACTTATCCGATCGAGCTTTTGTTCCTCTCACGTTCACCATCCACAAACTGGTAGTCAATTAATACAAAAGTTATCTCTATGTTCTTCAAAAATAATATTTCAATGGTTTACATTTTTTTATTATATGAATAATCATGAATAAGACTGATTTCTCCCTTGTAAATTTACAAATGTTATTAAATGATTACACATTATCTACATGGAATATATTATGGGAATATGGAGGAAAAAGAAATGGCCATTACCATCGGAGGAATAAATCTTGAAGCACCCTTACCATTGATAGGAATCAGTCTTTGGAATATCATTTTATTTATCCTGGTCCTTATCATTGGATTCATCATCGTTAAAATCGTTGCCAGCACCTTAAAAAAATGGATGTTAAAATCAAAAATGGGTGAGATTCTTGCTGAGTTTGCATCTAGGATTGTAAAAATTATTCTCTATGTCTTCGTTATTGGAACAGCGCTTGCTTTTCTAGGAATACAAATTGGTGCAGCACTAGTTAGTGTTTCTGTAGTCCTTGGATTTGTTTTGGGTTTTGCCTTAGGAGACACATTAAGTAATATTGCATCTGGGTTTATGATTGCTATTACCAAACCCTTCAAATCAGGAGATTATGTCACTGTTAATGGAGAAAGCGGATCAGTTAACCATGTGGGAATCAGTGTCACTGAGCTGGATACCCCTGATAAAAAACACATTATCATTCCAAACAAATCCGTCTGGGGGAGCAATATTATTAACTTTACCCGAAATCCGATTCGACGGGTTGATATGCAGATGGGTGTTGGATATGATGATGATTTAGATATGGTGATAAAGACAACGATGAATATTCTCAAAGCTGATGACCGAGTACTGTCAGATCCTGCTCCTCAGGTCGCAGTGAATGAATTTGCTGATTCCGCAGTTGTTTTTGTTATCAGACCCTGGGTAAAGACCAGTGATTATTGGGGATTTTATTTTGATTTCCAGAAAGCGATGAAAGAAGCATATGATAAAGCCGGTATTAATATTCCCTATCCACAGATGGATGTTCACTTGGATAAATAAACATCCTTCTTTCTTTCTTTTATTTCAATAATTTTTTAAAATAGAAACAGATTTTTTTTAAAATTATTAGGGGGCTGGGAGGGGAAGATATAATTAGGAGACATAAGAAAAGGCCCCCT
>CAZQMI010000031.1:0-23094 GCA_964594475.1 uncultured Thermoplasmatales archaeon | reverse complement strand
ATTCTAAGGTTATGCATATCTGTAAAAGTGTGACCGCGGTTCATTTGTTTAAACGAATACCTGAGTTGAACTGGTATTATGGGGAGGTCATTTTTGGTCTGAAGGTGGTCATATTGATACGGTTGGTGACGGGTATGATGTTCAGGGGATCGAGGAATATATATTAAATCAAGGTGTTTCTCGTAAGCAAATGACGTTGTTTTCTTTTCCATCAACATCTGTTGATGATGAATCGCCGTCTCGGAAATCTGCGTAATGCCCTGGAGCTTGCTCCGATTGGGATAGCAGATTTCAGGTTATTCTATTTACTTTTACGAAAATATTTTTTGATATGCTGAAATTCTCACTTCAATCTAATACTTAAAGTAACCCATTAGAAAAGCATGATTTTCCCCAGATATGCATATATCAAATATAATATCATTACAATGATATAATTGCTCCCCATTCATCACGGTTCCAATCAATCATATCAATTGAATCAGCGATACATACATTAAACAAAATAGGAAGGGCGAACATAAACCCGTAAAAAAATGCTTTGGTAAACACGTTTGAATACTGAATGATAAATGTGGGAAGATAGGATAAATAGATCTTAACGTATGATGAAAAAAAGACAATAGAAAAGAAATTCCAAAAGCCATCTACATCATTTTTCACATATTGATCCCAAAATCCAACGATTTTAAGTGCAAAAACCTTCTGAAGCGATTCAACCAAAAACAGTGAAATCAAAATAATAACAAAGACATATTGATTGCTGTTTTCAACGGCAAATTGAAGGAAAAGAGGTTGAGTGGCAAGAAGAAATAGTAGACTTCCAAATAACGCTGCAATCACATCAAATGAGCTGAAATTTCCAATCAGCGAACTAAAAAATTCAGTAAGATTAACCTTGTTGAGGGAAACATTCACTGCATTAGGTAACAGTTGATCAAGGATTTGGTTCTCATCACGGAGGAACTGTTGTCTAATTCGTTCAAAGACCGATGATTTATTGATTGAAGGAAAAGTATGCTTTATCTGATCAAATTGATCATCAATTGAACCCGAAAAAGCCTCTTGGACTGCGTTACTCTCAACAGTTGTAACAAAGGAAATACTGATTAATAGAATAACTGCTCCCAATGCAAAAATTTGTTTTCCTTTCATTTTAAATCCCCAACGCTGGTTTTGATAACCAGAATTTATAATATCTGTTATATATTTTAATTTTTCCTCAATAGTATCAATATAACGCTCTGTTTGTTTATCAATGAACCGAATACTAAAAATTTTTTGAAAAAAGTCGCTGTCACCCAACAACAACCTCAGTTGTTGCTGGGCAGGAATAGACTGCATCATCCCAAGAAAGCAGCAGCGGAATGACAGCAGCGTTCCTATCGCGACAGGTTTCTGATGCCATGGTTGTCCTCTTCTTCATTTCTTGACCTTACGTCTAATCGATCAAAGAGGGACTCTTGGTGACATCAGGGTTTGTTCCCTTGAATTTGCATCTCCAATCACTGATCATGGAGACCTTCGTATCAAGGAATAGTAAATAAGAAAAGAAATCATTAATATAACTATTGGTTCCATAGAACGCTGTTTATCGATACTTATTAATCTCATCTCGGAGTGTACGTGTTGCTTCTCTTGTGTGTTCAGCGAAATCCTCACCAGTTCCTGCATAGATTAGGCCTCTTGATGAATTGATAACTGCCATTTCACTCTTTGAATTCGTACCATATTTCACCGTTTTTTCAACATCCCCTCCTTGTTTTCCGACCCCCGGAATCAATAGGGGAATATGATCACCAAAAAGCTTTCGAATATGTTTTAATTCCTCTGGATAGGTAGCTCCAACCACTGCACCACAATTTCCAAACTTGTTCCAATCCTTGATTTTCCATGCCACATGTTCAAACATCGGCGTATCATTACATATAAGATCCTGAAAATCACCTGCTGAAGGATTTGAAGTGCGACAGAGGATAAAACATCCTTTTTCATGATATGAAACAAATGGTTCAATGCCATCCCATCCAAGATAGGGATTAATTGTTACCGCATCAGCTTGAAGTTGATCAAATAGTGCTGAAGCATATTTCCTGGCGGTGTTGCCGATATCGTTGCGTTTCCCATCAAGAATTACTATACATTCATTAGGAATTTCTCTGATGGTTTGAGTGAGCACTTGATGACTTCGTTCTCCAAGCACTTCATAAAAAGCAAGATTCAATTTATATGCACAGGCAAGATCCTTGGTGTGATCGATAATTGCGGTTGTGAAGTCAACATAGGGTTGATCACTATGGTCAAATAAAAATGCAGGCATTTTTTCTTTATCAATATCGAGACCAACACAGACCAAGCTCTCATGGTCATGAATAGAATTTGATATTTTTTCAGTGAAATCCATGAATCCTCAAAAATAACGGATGGTTCATGGTCTATAAAAAAAATTCGCATCACTCGGCAGCTATATAATCAATGAAAAAATATGGGGGTGACGATGGATATCATCTATAGCATCTGTTCATGGGGACTAGGTCATGCTACCAGATCATTGCCTGTTCTTCGTCGTCTTATCAAGGAAAATCATGACCTCACCATTATCTCCAGTGGAAGCTCACTTCAATTGCTGAAAGAAGAACTCAATGATGCCGTGGCGTATGAGGACATTCCCGATTATCCCATGTTGATATCAAAAAACACTCAGCAGTTCATCGCAAAAAGTATGGTCTACTGGCCCCTATTTATTAAACGTATGGAGGATGGACTGCAATCGTTACACAAATTACTTAAGAAAAAATCATGCCATCGTATCATTTCAGATGGACGTTATGACATGTACAGTAAACATATTCCTTCCTTTTTTATTTCTCATCAGATCAGAATCATGAATCCATTACGTCTCCGGCTTGTTGAACGGGGTAGTGAAACCTTTAATCAGTTTTTTTTCAAACGATTTCAGGACATCATCGTTCCAGATTTTAAAGAAGAAAATCTGAGTGGGGATCTTTCCCATCATCTTCAAAAAATCGATGAAGATCATCTTCATTATGTCGGGGTGCTTTCAGATTTTTCAAAACAAAATCTGCCCAAGGATATTGATTATTTCATCTCAATTTCCGGCCCAGAACCTCAACGATCAATGCTTGAAGAAAAAATCATCCAGCAAATTGATGATCTCACCGGCCATATCGTGATGTCACTGGGAAAAATAGAGAAGAAAACAGATATCGATCATGATAACATCACCATTTACCCATTTCTATCAAAAGAGAAACGAGAGGAGGTTTTAAATCGATCGAAACTGGTGATCTCAAGGAGTGGTTATTCAACGATTATGGATCTAGCGGTAATCGGAACCAAGGCATTGATGATTCCCACACCGGGTCAAATTGAACAGGAATATCTGGCAGGCCATTTGCAGCAATCAGGAATCTGTCATACCACTAGCCAGGCAAAATTACAACTGAAAAAGGATTGTCAGCTTGCCCAAAACACCAGCGGATTTGCAGTCACTGGAAACGTTGAACAGACCGTTGAAAACGTTCTTAATATTGTTTTGAGCTAACAAACCAGAATCATTTTAAATAACCGATGCTATTCTCATCGAAAAGCGAAGGCCCAGGCGTGAGAGGATGAACTACTTATCTATGAAAACCTTCATTCATACCCATCGATGGTCATTACTATTACTCAGTGTGACTGCTGTGGCAATTTTACTTCGAGCACTTCCTTCACTACTCAATCCCGCCTGGGGTGTTGACTTCGGTATCTATTACGGGCTAACTAATTCCTTCGTGGAAACAAAATCACTAATCAATCCCTATAATGGATGGGGATCATCGTATCAATATTTCCCAGTTCTTTATGCCATCACTGGTTTTGCTCATTTCATCACGGGAATAGATACGATACATTTACTTCCAAAAATCGCTCCTATCTTCGGTGGTCTTACCATCCCTATTCTTTATTTCATTGTCTATGAACTATTTAAAAAAAGATCCATTGCCATCATCTCAGCTGGATTACTTTCAACAGCAACCTTTCACGTCTACCAAACTAGTCACGCCGCTCCATTGACCATTGGTCATTTTTTTATGATGATCTCACTATATTTTTTCATTAAATATATCAAGAATTCACAATACGTCATCCCCTTGCTCATTTCCACTGGTCTGTTGATTATGTCACATCATTTCACTATGTATTTCTACCTGATCAGCATCACGTTTATGCTCTTCAGTTATGTGAAAAATCATAGTGAGTACTGGAAAAAATCATGGCAGCTCCTGGGCTATGTCCTTTTTGCTTCCACCGCAGCGTTCAGTTACTGGATGTTTATTGCCACGCCGGTATATGAAGGATTCATGAACGGAAAACTAATTGTCTCCTCACCGGGGGTCATAGTACTTTACTATATGCTTACCATCCTTGGATTTTATCTCTGTCTGTATTCACAGAAAATCAAGGCCAAGATTCCACAGATAAACCTCTGGAATCAAGGGTTATCAACCACTAAAAAAGTCATCATTGCCTTTAGTTTTTTAGTCGTTGCTTCACTTATCGCCATTCGAACCGGTATACCAGGTGTTCATATCTCATTAACACCTCTTGCCGTGCTCTATTCCGTACCTATGATACTTCTAGCTAGTTTCTCCCTTGCAGGAATCACCCTGTTGAACCATCAACGAAATGGCTATCTTGTCTCCGGATGGATTCTTTCACTCATCGGTTCATTTCTTTTTTCCATTCTTTCAGCAAAACTGATGCCCGATCGTCATCTGGAATACTTGATTGTTCCTCTCTGCATCCCAGCTGCATTGAGCATTTATCAATTAGTAAAAGGCCATAGCATCCATGAAGTAAAAACATTGTTACCTCAACCCGCATTCATTCATCCAATAGATTCAGGAAAACCTCATCTGCGAACCATTGTTATCTCCGTGCTTGTAGCCTCGTTAATCATTGCTAATACCATGGCTGCATACCCCACTATTGACGCCCTTGACTCTCTTGATGAACGGGTTTCAGAGCCTTGTCTTTCCGTTCTTGACTGGATGGATGGAAACGTAAGTAATACCAGTGTCATCGCTTCCGATCATCGGCTCTCCATGCTCTGCTGGGCAAACGGATATGATATCACCTATGGCGAAACTAATACCACTTGGACCAGTGAAAATCTCAGCGAGTGTTTCATGGAACTCAAACAGCTTAATATCACTCATGTGCTCATCGATGATATCATGAGAACTAATGTAATCAATGTACAAGTGGGAAAATATTACCATATGACCAATGCTTCTTATGATAAATTTTTAACTTCGCCTTTTACCCTTATTTACCGAAACGCCACCGTCAATGATCAATACGAGGAGATCCACTGGATCGAACTCTATGAAATCAATTATTCACAGTTTCCATCATCAAGCAAACCTCACCCCATGATCTAAGGAATGATTTGGATGAAGGTCAATTTTATCGTTGAAGACAGTGGTGCATTTCAATATCTTGGTTGTGCAACTGCAGCTAAAAATCTTTACCAAAAACTTGCTGAACACATCGATATCTCATATAATCATCCAGGAAATAATTTTGATGTTGCTCATTTTCATACCTTTGGACCTCGTTCCCTTTGGTATCTGCATCGGTTCAAAGGAAAAACCGTCATCACTGCTCATTCCACGCCAGATCTCAACAAGGGAAATCTTGCTTTTCCGGGGCTGGTGAACTGGTTGTATCGACCAATTTACAATCGGTTTGATCATATCATTTCGGTTTCAAATAAATGTAAAAAAGAACTCATCAACATGGGTTGTAAACCAGAGATAACTACTATTTACAATGGCATTGATACCACGGTTTTCCAACCTGATATGAAAAAACGAAAAACATTTCGGCAAAAACTCAAACTTAAAGATGATGACCTGTTAGTATTAACTGTTGCTCAACGGACACCGCGAAAAGGAATTTATGATTTTTTGGAAACGGCAAGAAAATTCCCGGAGTATACCTTTCTTTGGATCGGTGGTTTTCCATATTCGTTTTTCTCAAAGGATTACCGCAATATAAAAAAAGCCATTAAGAATAGACCAGTAAATACCATCTTTCCTGGTTTTGTAGAGGATATCTTTGAAGTGTACTCAGCTGCAGATGTTTTTTTCATGCCTTCCTTTGCTGAAGGTCATTCCATTGTCATGCTGGAAGCACTTTCCATGCAACTACCCATGATTGCACGTGAAACCGAAGAATATAAAGAAGCTTTTAAGGAAACAGTGCAATATTTTACCACTGTTGATACCATCAATGAGGATATGTTTTCGATTGAAAAAAGAAAACAGTATCAAGAAAAAGCAAAGGAAATTGTAAAGTATGAAATAAATAGAATTGCAAAACAACATCAACAGTTATACGAACAACTCAGTGATACATAACGGGATGAGCTGATTATGACGGTTACTGAAACAATCGATTCAGCATTTGCCGTTCAAAAAGACCGCTATACGGTAGTTGAAGAACAAGACATCTATCTGTTAAAAACCATTCATTTTCCAAAAAAAACACCGTTTACCTATGGATTTCTAGGGGGGATGTGGTATAGTAAAGATCAATTCTGCTTTCAAGACGATTCGATTTCATTGCCCTATCCCTTTACCACCTATTATACTATAAAAATACTTGATCAAACCATCAATGATTCCCCTGCAAAATCTACGCTCTACGTCAAAATGCCAGTGTTTATTCTGCAATTTCAGAATCATTGTTACTTGCTTGAGTTTGATCCTTGTATTGACGTTCATCAACAGAATCTTTTTCCCTTTATTCAATTGAATGAAACAACACAATCATATGATCTTAGTTTCTATCTCTGTACAAGTTATACCATAAAACAAAAAAAACAGGCCTGGTTGGGAAGAGGGAAAAAAACAACGATACACCATCATCTTCAACAAAATGATACCATTCAATTTCACACTCAACTCTCAAGCTATCCCCATTGGGAAAATGCTATAAAAACTGTTGTTCACCAACACTTGAACACATCACCCGATAAATCAATACAACATAATCCAGAAGATGTCTTTTCTAATGCAAAAAATGCCCTATGGCGATCATATGATCAGAAGCGAGGAACCTTTCTTCAATTACCCTGGAGAAACACACCTGGTTTTACCTTCGTTAACTCCAGCTATTCACTGCTTTCCTATGAAGCCGTTCGCCTAGATTATTTTTCCAAATGGTATCAACAAACAAAGGATAAGGATTTCAATGAATGGATGAGCCGACTTCATGATCTCTTTTTACAACCAACCATACGGACTATTCCAAAAAAAAGAGGAAAAGGCATCATCTGGTACAATATGACCACACTGACAAAATTGGGACTTAAAGGATACTTCTACATGAACACTGGATATGCAGGATATCCAGGTGGACAAGCAACCATTGATCTTCATCTTCTGAACTATCTCAGTCGGTATCCCGATCCAGCTCTGGAAGATCTCGTTGAACAATCACTTGATTATATTCTTTCAACACAAAATGATGATGGATCCTGGCCAATGGCCATAAAACAGGAAGGAATATTAAAATTCCGACCTGAAGCCCTTGAACAATATTACAGTCATGGTGGAACCGCAGAAGCAATCAGAGCTCTTCTGAAAGGAGCGGAACACTATCAGCGTAAGGATATGATGACCGCTGCAAAAAAGGGGCTTGAGTTTCTGACTGATTCAGATCCGATTTGTGTAAATGGACTTCGGGACATCGGCATCATGGAACCTGAAGCGTTCTCAGCGGCGTCTGTGATCAACGCGTTTTTAGATGCCTATGATATTGACCACCATGAACCATATCTATCCAGTGCAAAAACCTATACAGCATATACTCTTGCCTGGATCTATCATTGGAAAACAAATTCTTTACCCTTCATGTATAACTTTCATCCCATATCATATTCCATCACCCCTCGACTCTCACCCTATGAAACCGCATGGATCATCTCCACCTATGATCGACTGTCAAATTACACAAAAGAAACATATTGGACCAAACTGAACATCGCTTTGTTCAATCAGGTGACCAGCTGGATTTCAAAAACAGGAGGACTCTCAGAGGGAATATTTCCCAATGGATTATCTGGATTCTCAAGACTTCCCATGGAACAAACCTTTGCAACCGTCGAACTGATGAACAGTGCCACGGCCATGATGAAGAACAGATGCATTTCTAAAGAAAAAAAGCAGAAACGATCACGAAAGCTCGATCAGACACTTCATCTCAGCAAGAACCAGCATCTGCTCACCCTGAAGAAAAATAATTCAGTGATCTTTGAGTTTGATGCAGACCAAGTAACCGTGAACAAAATCGCTGACTCACCAATCTCTCGTCCAATTGCCTATGTTTCATTGTATGGAGCAAATCATAAACAGATTCGGAGGAAAATCATCCAACAAATGAGAGGAAACCTGGGAAAATATCTTATCAGTGCAAAAGATGGGCTCTATGCGCTTACCGGGGTAAAAGGACCATCTCCAGAAAAGCGGATTCATCTTGATCCTATTGGACCAAAAATTCAGTCATCAAGCATAAACATAGTGGAACCTAATCATGCACAGATCAGCTGTGAATCAGCTTATCATCACCTCAAAATCGATTTTCAATTCTCAACAGAAAAAACTGAACTGCGGATAATCATGAATACCACCGTGATCGTGAAAAAACATGATCTCACCTCACAGCAACAAGTCCTTTTTCCAGTAATCAATGCAAAAGCTGATGCGATAACGGAAAAAACACTGACCTTCGATGGATTCAGAATACATGGTGACTTTACCAGATTGCTGAGAGATGAAACCTTTACAGCAGTCGATCAGACCTTACAATGTAATTGGACACATGCTGGAAAATGCCAAAAGGAATTTCAGATAGTCGTTCCATTGAGATAGATAAATGAGAAAAAAATTACGATATGTTCATGACTAATCAACAGATAAGATCATTTTATTAATTATAAGCAATATTTACTGATAACTTACAAAACTGTGTGTAAATGGTTGTGTAATACTTCAAATGAAAGTAAAACCATAAGAAACATAAATAGTACCAATATTTCCATCTTGTGACAAAAAAGGAAAAAAAGAAAAACGTTCGATTCACTATCTTTCTTAGCCTTTTATTTAGTGTTTCCATCATTGCACTCATTTTGTATTTTACCATCAATGACCAAACCATTGAATATCTAACTCAAACCCCTATAAACTACACGTTTTTTTTAGCAGCAGCATCAGTTAACATCATCTACTGGGGCCTCTGGGGCCTCCGCCTAAAAATTCTCAGCAACGCCATTGAACCACGTTTCAGCATCGGATTATGGACATCAACGAAAATCGTGATCGCAAATCTATTCCTTGCAAACATTACTCCATCCATGGCCGGTGGAGAACCCGTCCGCATCTATCTATTAAACAAAGAAGGATTACATGCAGGAGATGCTACTGCAGCAGTACTTGGGGAACGACTTCTGGATGCTCTCTTTCTTCTCATCTGCGTTCCCTTTGCCTTTTATATCTTCGGTCAATACATCACCAATGGAGTATTCAACACGCTCCTTTACATAGCCATTGGGTTTTTCATCATCGTCGTTATTGTCTTTGCCTTCGCTTTAAAACAACCAGATCGGACAAAACGATTTGTACTCTGGATTGCAAAAAAACTAAACCGATTTTCAAACAAACAAAAAACATTTGATGAAATCGCTCAAAAAATATCAGTTGAAATCGATCATTTCCATCAGAGCATGATGTTCTTTGTGACCCAGGGGAAAAAAACATTTCTTCTCGCTGGATTGATCACCGCATTGTTCTGGATGACCGGATGGATCATACCCATCCTCATTTTGATGGGGCTTGGTATCACCCCCTTCGTCATTGAATCAAGTGCGGCTCAGATACTGCTTGTCATTATCGCTATGATGCCTACCACACCGGGAAGCACCGGAGTGTCAGAAGGCGGAACTGCAGCTCTTTACGGTGTCTTCATCCCTTCAAGTCTTATCGGCGTTTTTGTTTTACTCTATCGGTTCATCACCTATCATATGGGTCTTATCTTTGGTGTCATCTTCCAATACCGCATCTTTAAATCCCTTGCCTCTATTTCCATGGAAACCGTTGAAGAAAAAACAGGAGAAAAACCATAATTTCTCCATTGAATCAGCGGCACCTTTTAATAATAGATATCATATTCAGCACATCCTATGAAGAATGCAGAACGATGTATCTCCTGCGGAAAAGGATTACTTGAAAAAGGATCAACCACATTTCCCTGCCCGAAATGTACCACAGCAATTGGTCGATGTGGCAGCTGCAGAGAACAAAGTATCAGCTACACCTGTCGAAGCTGCGGATTCACAGGACCATAAAAAAATTTGGAGGCACAAGACCCATGGGTAATGTAGTCGGATTAATTCAAATCATGCCATCTGAGGTATTACCAGATGAACAATTAAATGAAATGATCGAAAAAGTAAAAGCCTACGTCAAACCACCAGCAAAGGTAGGTAAAGTGGAAATCAAAGCAGTCGCATTCGGGCTGAAAGCTATTAACTTAAATGTGGTCATCCCTGATGCATCAGGAACTGGTGGAATCGATCCCATCGCTGAAGAAATCTCAAAGATGGACATGGTCGAATCAGCAGAAGTCAAAGGAGTTGGACTTCTCTAAAAAAATTGTTTCATAAGAACTTTATTTATTGCATTGGGAACATTAACGTTGTTTCCCAAGCATATTTTATTTCATCATGAATGGTAGTAACTTCATTCAGGGTAAATCAACATCTGCCTAGGATGCAGTTTTTGCCTTCCGGCTTTGCTGAGCTCTAACATTTCGAATAGATGAAATACCGGTTTCAGTCGGATAATACACCGGATAGGTGGAATGACTGGTGTCACCTTCCACTAGTTCGGCCATATACATCTTTTTGATATGCCATTTGACCGTATGATGATTCAGATCAAGAGCATGAGCAATTTCAAGCAAATGTTTTCCAGGATTTTTTTCTAAATAACTCATGATTCGTTTGGCATTATCATTTCTCAGAATAGATTCAGCAACTGCTTCCTTTCTACTCTCGATGCCGCCCTCAACCAGATAATACACCTTTTTTCCTCCGATCGCGCGGCTTCGTACAAGATTGGTCTGTTCAAGTTTTCTTAAATGCCATGCAGCATTACTTGGTTTTAAATTTAGCTCTCTTGCGATCTCTCTGAGATGTGAGCCGGGGTACTCATCGATATATTCATACAAATTTTTCCGCACCGTAGTATCAAGCACATTCTCCGGTGTCACATATTTAATTCCACCCACGGTCAACACCGCAATGATAAACACCACCGCACCAATAATCAGTAATACTTTTTCATCAAAAAAATCCTGTTGCATCATCTGACCCTCTGCTCCAACAAACATGGTTGCACAGAATAAAAGAACACAACTGGCTAACATCAAAACTATGCATTTTCTCGTATACATCATCATCCCATCCAAATGAAACACTTTGTAAAGTAAATCCATGGAAGACTTAAAAACTTTACTTATGAGCAAACAGACCAATAATGGCATCGTTTGTTTTTTCAATTCTGATGAAACCAAATCGTTCAAATTGAACGATTTCACCATGTGAAATATCCTGTATCGCTGGTTCTCCCATTCCTTGAACTCGTTGAAGACTATCCGGGTTGAATGAACCATCGATAAACAGAACATCTGGAATCAGTACGGTCAGATCAACATGGTTTTTAGGAACCCATTGCATTTTCACGGAATCGGCAATCAACTCAGTACCTGCAAACGAACCCGTGAACCCCTTATCGGTTTTCCCTGTAATCTTTACGTTAAATAAATCCTTCAACCGAAAAACATCTCCTTCAGTCAGTCTAGACATATCATCTCGGGGGACAAAAAATGTCGAATCTGTTTGAATCCGTCGAACACCTAACGATTCATCACGAGGATGAAAAGGAATGGATACCGTTTTAGCAGGGGCATCAGAAACCATGAGCCTAACCGGATCAGCAACAAAGAAATACCGTTTCGTTCTAGCATCAATAATTTTACGATTCTCCGATTCAACAAGACTGAACGGAACCGTTGATTCCACCTTTGAAATACCCTGCTGTAAAACAAACTGTTTCAATGCATCAGGAACAATGCCACGACGATGCAAACCACGTAATGTTGGAAGACGGATATCATCATAGCCAGAAACCAATCCTTCTTGCACTAATGGAGCAATCTTTCGTTTAGAAACCGGCATTCCCTCAATAGCTAAACGAGCAAACTCCATCAGTATGGGTTTACGTAATCCTAATTTATCAAGTAAATAAAAATAGACTTCATCTCGAAGCTCATATTCCTTGGTCCGAAATGGATGAGTCACCCCGCTCATACTATCTTCAACGGCCCCGGCGAAATCATAGGTTGGCCAGACATGGAATCGATCCCCCTGCAGCGGATGAGGCTTTTCAATCACCCGGAAGAGCGTAGGATCTCTCATGGCCGTGTTCACACTGCTCATATCCGCATTCAACCGAATTACAGCAGCCAAATGATCCTCAAGCATCTGATCCCATAAACCCTGGTGATCCTCAATCGCTCTCTGTTGACAATTACATCCCTTTTTGTTTCTTCTTCCTTCTTTGATCTGGTCAGCAGAACAGATGCACACATAGGCATCACCCTGATTAATCAATTGACTGGCTAGTTCATAATGTGTGTTTAAGTTATCCGAGGTATGATAACAGTAATCCCAGGTAATTCCCAACCATGATAAATCCTCTTTTTGCGCCTCGTAAAACTCACGTTCATCCTTCAACGGATTGGTATCATCAAATCGAAGAATGAATTGTCCATCATATTTTTTGGCATATTCAAAATCAACAATGGCTGCTTTGGCATGACCGATATGAAGATAGCCATTTGGCTCCGGGGGAAAACGGGTGATCACCTTACCCTGTTCAGCTTGGGGAAGATCAGGTAAAGAAAAATCTCTTTCCTGCTTCTTTTTTTCAAGTAATTCTGGAGCGATTGCCTCAAGCGTATTGCGTTGATCAGAAACCTTCATCGAATTAACTTCATTGACCACTGTTTTTACAATAGGAATGATTTCCTTGGGATGAATCCCTTCCTTTCTAAAGGAGGCAATGACCTTTCCCATCACTGCCTTCAGCTGCGCTGTTCCCTCAAATGAAACGGCGTTTTGTAATGCATATTTTCGTGCGGTCTGCTTGATTTCTTCAGAACTCATAGGGCTTACTTCTCTCTTGTCATGGCATAATCGGCAAGATCAATGAGGATTTGTTTGGCATCAGTATCTGCAAGAACAGATAATGCATCCTTTGCTTTTGTACTATATTCTTCAGCTTTTTTCTTTGCGTAATCAATTGATCCCAGCTTATTGAACACTTCATACACTTTTTGAACTTCTTCATCTGTGGCATTGTCCTTTCCAAAGATATCAGATAAGATCTGTTTATGATTCCCTTTGGCATGTGACAAGCTATGAACGGCGATTATGGTTTTCTTTCCGTTTCTGATGTCATTGCCGATATCCTTTCCCAAGGTTTCGATATCACTGCTCATATCAAGATAGTCATCACGAATCTGAAATGAAAGCCCAAGACTCGTTCCATATTCACCCAATGCATTCTGTACCTGTTCATCAGCTCCACCAATCAATGCTCCACCATCACAGGCAATCCGAAACAAGGCCGACGTTTTCATCCGAATCATCTCCATGTATTCTGATTCTCCAACCGATAGTCTTTCTTCAAAATTCATATCAAACTGCTGACCTTCACAGACCTCAATCACCGATCGAATCAAATGATTATTCAAACGACGGAACCCATCATATTCTCTTGGATACTGATCCAGAGCTTCAAAGGCCTTGGCAAACAACATGTCTCCAGCAATGATGGCAGTCGACTCCCCATACTCAATATGCACAGTCGACATTCCCCTTCGCAGGGTTGATTTATCCATAATATCATCATGGACCAAGGTGAAATTATGGATGATTTCAACTGCTAAAGCAAAGGGCATCACTTTTTTATATGATCCAGCAACCGCCTCACATATAAGCATAGCCAACACGGGACGTAATCTCTTACCCCCCGCCATAGGCAGATGACGAATAGCTTGATAGAGATTCTCTGGTTTCTGGTTCTGCAGGAATCGATCCAGTTCAGTGTTGAACACTTCAGCTCGATGTTGTATTTCCTGTTTTAAATCCATCCTTCAACCTCCACATCCTTTAATTGTTCAATAGAGCGACATCCAGTCAAAAACATAGCTGCTCGCAACTCCTTAATCATTGCATCCACCTCAAAGAGTATCTCCTTTTTACTTTCCGTCGCTGCTTTCAGAAACACATAAGCCGCACCAGAGAGATGAGCGCCTAATGCAAGAGCTTTTGCAGCATCCAGTCCCTGCCGGATACCTCCTGATGCGATAATGGGGATGTTTCCTTCTGTTGCATCAAGGACCTCAACCAGTGATTTTGGCGTGGGTATACCCCAATTCCAAAAGGTCTTTCCACCCCGTTCATGTAATCGATCAAAATGAAGTTGAGCTCGATAATGTTCAATGGCCGCAAAAGACGTTCCCCCTAGTCCACCAATATCAATAGCGGCGATATCGGTCTGCATCAATCGACTGGCAACATCATAGGAAATTCCTGCTCCTGACTCCTTTACGATAATAGGAATGGAAACCGCTTCAGCCAACTGCTCAATACCTGTTAATACACCTTTTGCATCGGCCTCACCTTCAAACTGAATGACCTCTTGTAAAAAATTCAAGCAGATGGCAATGGCGTCAGCATTGATCATCTCTACCATTTCCGAGACGAAAGACACTGTTTTCTCATGACCCCATAACACCAATTGAGAGGCACCAATATTTCCAATACGAACCGGGATATCAAACTCTTTAATCACACTATAGGTCTTCTTCAAATCTCTTGTTTCCAATCCTGCTCGTTGTGATCCTACACCCATAGCTAATTGATAGGTTTCAGCGGCCTCAGCTAATCGTTCATTGATCAATTGTGCTTTATCATAACCACCGGTCATTCCAGAGATAAGTAGTGGAGCATCAAGTTTTTTGCTCAAAAATTCAGTTGAAAGATCAATATCAGTTTTATTGATTTCAGGAAGTGCATTATGGTTAAGAAAGATATCATCCCAGTAATTATATGATGCATCAACCTTTTTTTCAAGGGCTATACGAACATGCTCATCTTTTCTATTTTCAATTTGATTCATCTGCATTCCTCCAATGAACTCTCGTTTGAATGGTGTGATTCCCCGTAAGTACCTTTTTCAATCGATCAGGTTTGTTACCATTAACAAGAACGGTATCAATCTGTAATGCTGCAATCTTTTGAATCGTTTGAAGTTTTCCTTTCATCCCTTTGGTCACATCAGGATGATCATCTAATGTTGTTTCCAGATCTGAAAGTTTCTTTGCACTTATCTCTGGGATAAAGGCTGCCTGTTTGTCAATCTTTGGGTTACCTGTATATAATCCATCTTCATCAAGGACGAAAATGACCTTTTCAGGTTTGAAATGTTCTGCCAATGCAAGAATCAAGAGGTCTCCAGAGCAAATAAAAAACCTTCTTTTCAGATCAGGGGCAACATCACCATAAGTTACTGGAATAAAGCCAAAATCAAGATATGTTTTAAAAACATCGTGTTGAAACCAGAAAAGACCTCCATTTTGAAACATGGTTGCAATATGTGGCGGAATAGAAACCGCGGGAAGATGATGATCTTGTAATGAAACAAGGACCTGTGTATTGAGCTGCTGAACCATACGCTGAGTAAGAGCAAATCCAAATGTTTGATCCTCGGAGGTGAAACCGTGATGGAGCTGGAATTGTTTCGCATATCCATGACCAAAGGAACCCGCTCCGTGAACAATGATTACCTGCTGATCTGCCATAGCGATTTGAGTAGATAATGAGTCCATGACATCCTGTCGGAAACGAGCTTCTTTTGCTTTTTCGGTGATTACACTCCCACCGAGTTTGATAAGAAACATACCACTTGGAATAGCATTCCTGCTATAAAAGCTTCATAATATGCATGGGCTTATAAAAATAAAAAAAAGAGCTATGTGAAAGAAAAAATGCTTTTTTTACAGTCGTTTTACCGACATGAACTGTTTATCCTTGTTTTCCTCTTTAATCATCCAAAGCGCAATAGGCATCATCTTTTTCTCATCAGACATCATGGAACAAGGAGGCGGAATCTCCTCATGATGCAGTTTTTTTGTACAGGTCTCACACACGAAATGATCCTCATCAACCACAATTCCTGACCTGTTTTCATCAAGGTGAAACTGTTGATTACATACCTCACAAAGTTTACTATTCATGAATATACACCATCCACTACAACAATACTATACAGACTTCCCGCTAAAAAACCTTTTGTTTCCACACAGGGAAAAATAGAGGATGTTTCAATTATGATGACATAAAAGGCAAGGTATAAAACAGAGAACCAAATTATACGTTCGATGAAGAGGATGCCACGAGGTGGTTGAGGACTAAGATGACTGAAACGGTAAATCTGAAGACGGCGAAACATAACAATGGGAATCCAAAAATAGCGTATTTCTCCATGGAAATCGGAATAGATGAACGTATTCCCTCATATAGCGGTGGCCTTGGTGTTCTTGCTGGCGATAGCATCAAATCATGTGCCGATCTTAACGTTCCCATGGTCGGTATCACCTTGCTTTCTGAGAAAGGATATTTTTATCAACGAATCGATCAAGAGGGAAATCAAATAGAACTGCCTATCAGGTTCAACCCAGCTGATTTTCTCACGCTTCTTCCTACTACTACAACAGCATCCATTGATGACCGAGACATCACCCTGCAAGCATGGCTCTATGAATACAAAGGAGTCAACGACTATATCATCCCTGTCTTGTTCCTGGATTCAAATGTAGAGGGGAACAATGATTGGGACCGCACACTGACCACTTATCTGTATGGTGGAGACCAACAGTATAGACTGGCCCAGGAAATCATCCTAGGAATCGGCGGCGTACGAATGCTGAAAGCTCTTGGCTATGATACCATCGAACGTTATCATATGAACGAGGGCCATGCTGCACTAGGAACCCTTGAACTCTATAATCAATTACAAGACGTGGAAAAAGTTCGAGATCAATGTGTATTTACCACTCATACACCGGTTCCAGCAGGTCATGATCAATTCGATCTCTCATATGCAAAACCGATGATTGGTGAATTACTTTCCGATATGGTTCTTGAGGAGGTAACCTTTGAAAACCGGTTGAACATGACTAAACTAGCACTGTTTTTCAGTCATTATGTGAATGGTGTTGCCAAAAAACATGGGGAAGTCTCCAGATCGATGTTTCCTGGATATTCCATAGATTCTATCACCAATGGAGTACATACCCAAACCTGGGTGTCAAAACCATTTCAGCGATTATTCGACCGGCATATGACCGGCTGGCGATCAGATCCATTTCTGCTCCGCTCTGCATTTAGCATTGATAAATCCGATATCTGGAATGCTCACCAGGAGTCAAAAAAGAAACTCATTGATTTTGTGAACCTTCGAAGAAATGTAGGGATGAACTATGATGATTTCACCATTGGGTTTGCCCGTCGGGCCACTGAATACAAACGACCCGATCTGTTGATATCAGATGTTGAGCGTTTGCAGCATATCGCAGAAAATATTGGACCCATTCAAATCATCTATGGCGGAAAAGCACATCCGAAGGATACTTCCGGTAAAGAATCAATTAAAAAAATCTACCAACTCAGACACCAGTTTAACGAAAACATCAAACTCACCTTTATTCCAAATTATGATATCACGTTAGGAAAACTTCTCACCGCAGGATCAGATATCTGGCTGAATACACCCCGTCGTCCATTTGAAGCATCTGGAACCAGTGGGATGAAAGCAGCCCATAATGGCGTCCCTCAATTTGGCACCCTTGATGGTTGGTGGCTGGAAGGATGTATTGAAAACATCACTGGATGGAGCATTGGCCCAGAAAAAACAGAGGATCAAGAATCCGATGATAAAATCGATCAAGAAGACCTGTATCAAAAATTGGAAAAGTTGATCATGCCCAAGTTCTATAACGATCGGGAAAATTGGATTCGGACCATGCGAAGCTGTATTGCTATTAATGCTTCGTTTTTTAACACCAACCGGATGATTCAACAATATGTGTTAAACGCGTATTTTATCTGATTGAAACACATGTTCAAATGGAGGGCGTTCTTGTTTGATATCTTCCTTCCATGAACGAAGAATTTCTGCTACACTCCATGCCTGATTGATACAGCCACGCGGAGCATATGGTGGATCTGCATCAAAGATCTCAGGTATAGATCCATCCCATAATCGTCCGAAGACCTGAAACATGGGTTTTAAGAACTGGCTATAGGCATGGGTTCTCCAAGGTTTTTCACCATGATGAACTTTCACATATGCCGTGATAAAGGAACCAAGCAACCAGGGCCAGACAGTTCCATTATGATAGGCGATATCTCGATGATGATTCCCAAGATATGATCCCATATAGTCCTTATGATCAGGTGAAAGGCTGCGTAATCCAAACACTGTGAGCAGATTCTTTTCAATATCTCTGACAATGTCCTGTTGAAGAGACAAAGGAATCATGGTGTGATCAAGGGAAACAAGAAAGATCTTATTTGGTCGACATGATGTATCCTTGATATCGATGACATCATATTGTTCATCATAGACAGATAAAAAATTACTTTTCATCTCTTCAGCGATTTCCTCATACGGCCGAAATCCTTCTACTACATCTGAAAGAGTGTTGACGATCTGTAATGCATTGTACCATAAAGCCTGGATTTCAACGGCTTTTTTTGCCCGTGCCGTGGGATAATACTCTCCTAGTTTCACATCCATCCAAGTTAATCCTGGATCATGAGAGATCAATAAATCATCATCCATATGGATACCATGACTGGTTCCTTTTAGATAATGCTCAATGATAGAATGAATAGTGGGAAGAATCTGTTGTAAAAATTCCTCGTCCTTAGTGTATTTCAGATATTGAAACACCCGGTCCACATACCAAAGCGAGGCATCAACTGAATTATAACTTGCCTCACCAGTTCGATCATTGAAGGTATTGGGAATCAATCCGTTCTCACAAAAATCACGGAAACTCAAAAGAATCTGTTTTGCATCATCAAATCGACGGGAAACTAAGGTCAACCCAGGTAGGGCAATCAAGGTATCCCTTCCCCAGTCACTAAACCAGGGATAACCGGCAACAATGGTTTTTTTGGTATTTTTCTGCACAATAAATCGATCAGCTGAGATCAACAACCTGTTCATTATCTCTGTTCCATCAGATTGACTAATCAGCGCTTGTTTTCGAGCTAATTCCTGTTCCCAGATCTGATCAAAAGAAAGCAAGGGATAATCCTCTATTGAAAAACCAAGATAAAAGGTAACAGGTTCGGCTATGTTTTTTTGAAAGAAACCCGGACTAAGCACATGTTCTTCACAGGAATCATGTCGATCTCGATCAATGGGATAAAACCGATGATGCCATCGTTGATACTGCTGATAATTCGCATCAGCTAGTTTCATCCGAAGAATTTGATCACAATTACTCGCTTGAATGAGAACTTCATCTGCATTGATCTGCTGATTAATCCAGAAATCACCAGGGCGATGAGTCAGATCATATTGATGCCGGGAATTAATCATCGGTAGATGAACCATGGTGAACGGAGAATCGGTTTCAACATCATATCGAATGATACAGGTGTTCTGATTGGTCTTCATAAAAAACGTTTTCTTGATTCTACAACCATCAACATCATAGGTGAAACTTGGGAAGCAATCAAATGAAAACTCTCCACGTACATCATGCAATGAAAAACGTTTATTATCTCTATGGATTTCATCAAGACAATTAGAAACAAACACCCATCGGTTCACCGGAGGAGAAAGACTGGCCACTAAAAGATTATGAAACTTTCGAGTATTGCTATTACGATAATTCAATGATGCATAACTACCTAATCCATTCGTGATCAACCATTCTCTCACCATAACATCCCCACTATAACGCTATAGCACAACCTAAACATATGCACGGTGCACTGGAGGATGCACTCCGTGACCAATGTTTGTGCGTACAGCTTGATTATGCTTTTTGTTTGAAATCCTGCAGGATATTCATGTAATTTATGAACCCATCATAGGGTGAATCATAATGACTGAAATACTGATGGACATTGCCATCCTCAAATCCCTTAGTGGAAATATAATACAAATGATCAGAGGTCTGTAACTTTCGCCAGGCATCAAGAAGCTTTGGGTCTTTTTTCTTTTTCACCTTCTGACCTAATCCCTGCAGTTCATAAAAACAGCTTCGCTGCATATCATTACCCAGCCAAGTAGAAACATCACGAGCCTCATCAGCCCAGCTAATGGCCCAGGGCACATCAATGGTTCCAACTGGTTGATATCGTTTCACTGCTTCCCCAACAGTAACGAAATCAAGATGCGGATGTTTCATGACCTCAGCAGGTAAATGTTCAAGGAACTCAAAGATGCCGGTCTCAGTCCATTGATGCTCGCCAAAGGTCTCATAATCCATGAATAGATTGATCAGATCTCCTTGATCTGATGCTAGCCAATTTGCATGTTTATCTGCGGTCAACGGAAAACCCGGCCAACCCTGTGCTGAGAATCGAAAACCGATATCATCAGATAATGAATAATTTCTCAACAGCACACTGATATCAGCATTGGCCGGTTTATACAAATGATTTGCCGACCTCCATCCTAGGATTTTCTCTGTCCCCTCGGTAATGATTCCTTTGTATCCCATTTCCGAGACTTTTTTTGCGATCCGGTTATCATAAATTGCCTCTGTATTACGAAATACCGTTGGTCGAAAATCAAACAAGTCTTTCATCATCCCATTATGCATTCTCACCTGATCCTCGAATTCATCCAGAGTATCATAGAGGCTAGAAAGGGAATGAAAATAGGTCTCCTCAATCATGTCCACACACCCCGTGTCAACGAGGTGTTGAAAGCTATCGATGATTTCCGGCATATGTTTTTGGCAATACTCGACAAAGGTACCTGTTAAACTAAAGGAAACTTTGAATTTTTTATCATAGCGATCGATCAATTTCAGTAGTAAATTATTAGTCGGTACATAGCATTTATGAGCTACCTTCTCAAAGATCTTCTGATTCAATGTAGAATCAAAATATTGATGTGGGGAGCTTGTCTTGCCGATGTTAAACACGGAGAAACGATTCAACCTCAACGGTTGATGGACCTCAAAATAAAAGCAAACAGAAGTTATTTTACATCACCTCATTATAGACCTCAAGGGTTCTCTCAGCTACTCGATCCCAGGTAAATAAATCAATTTCCTTTTTCCCTTCATTGGCCAGAGTTTGATGTAGTTCATCATATTGTAATAAGGAAATAATCTTGTTTGCCATTTCATCAACATCCCAGAAGTCAACCCTGAGACAATGACTTAAGGCTTCAGCAACCCCGGCGGTCTTGGAGACAATAGTTGGCGTTCCCGCTGAAATGGCTTCAAGAGCGGTGATTCCAAAGGGTTCACTGACCGATGGCATCACATAGATATTGGCGATCTGGTAGATATGGCGGACTTCCTCATCGGTTAAGAGTCCAGTAAACATCACATTATGAGAAATTCCTAGATCAACAGCTCTGTCAACAAGACGTGGTAACATGTCTCCTTTTCCTGCGACCACAAATCGAGTGTCTACACCGAAATCAAGGACCTTTTTGGCGGCATCCAAAAAGAATTCCGGTCCCTTCTGAATGGTCAGCCGGCCAAGAAACAATACAATATTTTGTTTCTCACCCGGATCAAGCGGATACACCGCATTATGCACCACCCTGATCTTTTCAGGATTGATGCCATATTTTTCAACTAGGATGCGCTTAGTGAAATGACTCACTGCAATGATCAAATCAGCATGTTGCATGCCTTCTCGTTCAATATCAATAAACCATTGATTTGGTGACAGCCATCCCGATCGGTCATACTCGGTGGAGTGTACACTGACAACGAGCGGTACATTGAGTTTTTCTTTCAACTGTATTCCTGCTTTCATGGTCAGCCAATCATGACAATGGATCAAATCATAGTTACCCTTGACCTTTTGAGTGACCAAATCATTATATCGGTACACACTATCGAAAAATCCACCTTCAAGTTCTTTATCAGAAGGCCGATCATAAGGAAAAATGGTGGTTTCACCCACTTCTTTAATGGTTAAAAACGGTTTTTCACTTGAAGCTTGGCTCTTTGTTTTTGGCATATAGAAATCTACGGCTATATCCTTATCCGCAAGACTCCTCGTCAGGCCATAACAATGGGTCCCTAGACCTCCAGCCTTAAAAGGAGGATATTCCCAGCCAATCATCGCAACTTTCATAGACAGCTCCAAGCATCCTTCCGATAGGATTTATCACATTATTTATTCTTTTAATCGAAATCGATGTCTGTCATCAACAGTTATTTTATCCTCTCGACCAAGCCAACCGAGGGCTGCGTAAACGTCTTTTTCAGAAACATCAGCTAATTTCTTCAAGGTAACGATGTCAGCTTCCTCCCAAATGTCAAGAATCTTCCATACCCGTCCAGCAGTAGTTCCAACGGAATCATCAAGATTAGTATCGCCGATTTGATAACGATTTTTTTCTTTTCTAATTTTATTTTCTCGGGCCAGCCATCCAACCCCAGTATAAAAATCTTTCTTTGTAAGCTGCGTTGATCGTAATAGGGATTTTTCTTTGATTTCCCCATCCTGGTCAAGATTTTCCCAAATCTTACCAGCATTCTCTCCAAACTTCGTGGTTATGTTCCTCACAAGCATCCTCCAGTGTACAGAATGGATATGAACAACACCATTATAAGTTTATCTAAAAAATAAAGCAATTTTTAATACATTTTTCAAAAGATATTCCTAAAAAAAGAAAATTT
>CAZQMI010000030.1:0-23161 GCA_964594475.1 uncultured Thermoplasmatales archaeon | reverse complement strand
TGCTGCCTTATCGATGGTTGCATACATGGCTGTGAGTGGGAAGCTGGGGAGGCATGTTTATATCTAGCTGAATATCTTCTGATCAATTTTAAGAAAAATCAGACGATTAAATATCTATTAAATTCGACAGAGATTTTTATTATTCCTATGCTTAACCCAGATGGTAGACAGATCGATCTTCGTTTCAATGAAAATGGAATTGATTTGAATAGAAATTTTAATATTGATTTTGGAAGAATTCGTGGGGGGAGTGTTCCATTAGGTAAATTATTCAAACGGATTGAAATCACACATCTTGAATTCCCAAGAATCCATAAATTGTTACCAAATTTTCCCCCATTTTTGACAAACTGTGGTCGTCGACCTTTTTCAGAGCCTGAAAGTAAGGCGTTAGAAACATTTTCACAGCAGTTCAAAGGAAAAGATTTTTCTTTTTATCTCAGTTGTCACACTGCTGGACATTGTATCCTTGGTCCATGGGGTGCATTTCAACCACCTTTTCATATTCCGCAGTCTGAACTATCTGTTTTTAGAACAGTTGAGGAATGGGTGACGCAGAACACAGAATACACAAAGTATCGCTCGGGACAAGGTATTTTTTATAAGGGATCGAATTTTTATGCGAGTGGTCTGAGTTCTGATTGGTTCTATAAAGAATTCAGAAAACCTTGCTGGACTTTTGAAATTCTATCGGAAGAATATGAAATGTGGATGGGTCAGGGTAAACATGATCATCTCGTTCATTGGATGAAAACCACACTTCCAGTCTTTATGTATCTGCTCATTAATATCGAAAACCTGTACCATTGGCAGATTCCTACGAGTGATCCATTATTACCTTCAGGTGTTCCACCAGAACCGTTGAACTGTTAATTTTTTGCATCGATTTTTTAAATATTTAACCTGTCTATATTATATTTCCATCTTTTTTTATGTTCTAATATTTATATCTTTAAAATGAAAATAGATGATATTTAATATCCAGATAATACATAATCAATAAGTCTATTTTCCGCTTTTCTGAGATGTTCTATGGTTGTGGATTTGCTTAGGTGGAATTGTTGAGAAAGAGTATCGGTATCGATTTTTCGTGGGTATTGGTAATATCCTTGTTTTTTTGCTTTTATTAAGATATTCTTTTGTTTTTCAGTGAGACATTGCAAGATATCGATTCCTTGTAGAAAGTTTTTTGAAAAACTGATTTGTTTGATATTTCCTAGAAGTTTACATGCATTGGCTACTTGATTGAGGTCTTTTTCATCTCCAAGGGCACTGATTACCAGTTCTCTACCTTTCATCCTTGATGGTACATCCCAGATGACATTGACCTTGAACTGTTTGGTAAGACTGCCTAATTTTGAAAAGAGATGAATGGGCGGTTTTCCTTTCATCAGACAGGTGATTTCGTGATCGGTTTTTTCGATGATGGAAATAATTTCGATGCTTTTTGCTTCTTCGATTTCTTTAATACTATGACCTCGTTTCATTGTCATTTTAATTAGGAGAATTTTATACAATTTTTCTATATCAACCTTGAAAAAATCAAGTACCTCCGTTGATTCGATGGCATCAAGGGGTGCGATTTTTTTCATCATGTTATAAAAAAATGTATTGATGGTGAGGGTCACCGTCATTTTTTTCATGGGTTTCAAAAGAAACATTATGACGTTTAAAACATTTCGTTTAGTAAGAGTTCAAATTTCTTTATTCTTTGATATTGAAATGTTTCTTGAGTCTTTCAAGAATTGCTTGTTCATCCTTTGAGATTTTATTGTCTTTGAGTACCTCGGTAAGAACCAGATCGTAGATATGTCGATATATTTCATTTGAACTGAAATGTTTTGATTGCAATATTTTTCGTTGTAACTGGTAATGAACGGTATCTGAAATATCGAGGGTGCTTCGTAGTTTTTTAAGAATGTTTCGTTCATCAACTGAAAGCACTCCATCTTTCCAAGCTTCTTCTAATGCCTTTTGATAAATGTATTCAGGACTCAGTTTTTTTGATAATGCTTCTTCAGTGTGTTGAGATTCAATGATGTTTTTTTCAAGAAAGAATGAATGTTTACAGACTTGGGAAACGATGCATGCATAGCTGTATTCGCCATTAAAATGATTGTGTACATCTAATATGGATTTCATGCATTTCTTACCCTGGTGTATGAAAGATATGTGTTGATCAGTAAGAGAGTTTTTTATGCGTATGGCCTCACTTCTCCCTGCAGGGGTTAAACCGTAGGTTTTCATCATTTGTTTTTTTCCCATGACATGGTTTTTCTGTTCGGTGATGAGTTGTTGGTCCTTGAGTTTTTTTAATGATCTTGGAATATGTTTTTGTTGGACACAGATGGTATCTGCAATACCTTGTTGAGTAATATCAGATGTTACGGTTGATTCGCTATTTTCATGGATATAATCTAGTAAATGAAGTAAGATCCGTTCGGAAACGGTGCAATGAATTTTTTTCATTTTATACTGAAATCATGTTTTACCTTAACAAATTAACGAATGAATTGAGGGTATTGTGGGATTTCCCGTGGGTCTCCCTAGATTATTTTATTAAGAAAAAGTGACATAAAATGGCTTGGTGAATTTCATGATATTGAAAAATATTAACATGGCTAAGAATTATCGATTAATTGATTTCTCATACGCTTCAAGAGATCAAAAAACTCCAATGAATTCAAATGGACTATTTAAAAAAACCGTTTATGAAAGGCAGAATAAATATCTAGGAATGAATGCTATAATCATAGATGTAAAAAACTCTCTGAATAGGAGGTCGTAAAAAAAATGAATGAAAAAGGAAAAAAATATGCATGTATCATCCTTCTAATCGCTTTCATTGCCGTTCTCTTTCCAACTGTTCAAGCTGATCCGAGTCTTTATGTTTCAAGTTATGAACTCACTCCTGCAATATTATTTCCGGGTGATACCGGACTGTTGACTATCACCATCACTAATGGTGAAAGCACTGCAACCCATACTGATTCTGATTATATCAATGGTGTTGTTGTTGATTCAAAACTAAAAACCATGGGAGCAATCATTGAAAATATTTATCTTTCATCTGATGGTGATGGAAATCGTGTTGTGAGAGGAAGTGGATACTATGAAGATGTGGCAGAACTGGCGCCAGGGGCTAGTATCACCGTCGAATTACCTATCATTGCTGAGGAAAAAATCGCTGAAGGAATATACACACCAATGCTTCATATTGATCTACAAGATGATGATTACCATGATGTGACCTATCCCATCGTTGTTAAGGTTAGCAATGAAAGCATGGATCTTATTCAATATAGTGTTCCTTCCTCGATTTCTTCAATTGGCAGTACTGATCTTTCATTTACCTTGATCAACAATCGCGGGAATGATTTGAATAGCATTGTAATCACTCCATCTGAATCTGAAGATTTTGAGGTAACTCCCCATAAGCAATTCTTCTCAACAATCACTGCATCATCCACCGAGGATGTTACCTTTTCATTAATACCCAAAACAACTGGTGAAACGCTTCTTTCATTACAATGTGAGTATAAGAATGGAGATAATAAATACACAAAAATGTATGATTTTCCTATTAATCTTTCCTCATTTTATGAGGTGGTTCCCATTATTTACTCCATGCCAAAAACCATTACGAAAGGTGAAACCGCTGAGATTCGATTGAAGATTTATAATGCGAAAAACGAAGGGATCTCATCCGTTAGTATCTGCCCGGTGACGGATGCAGAGGTGATTCCATCGGAATATTTCATTGGGTCCATGGATGCTGATGATCTATATGCGGTCACTTTTGATATCTCTGCAGGAGAATTATCTGCAAATAAAACCTATCCAATTGAGTATCAAATTACGTTTAAGCAAGATAACAATCTGTATACAACAACACCGGTTACCTCAAGTTTTTTCGTTGAAGATTATAAAGCCACCAACGGAGCAACCTTCATCATTGGTTTCGCAGTGCTTCTTCTCGTTATCCTTTTAGTAATTGTATTGTTTTATTACCGGAGGAAAAGGCGAAGATCATGAGTGAACAGATGATGAAACGACCCCGGAGTATGCATCTGGTTATTTCCATCTCCCATCTTTTTAAAACCTATATCATGGGTGATGTAACGGTTCATGCTCTCAATGATGTGTCACTATCCATTCATCAAAACCAGCTCACGGTAATCCTTGGGGCTAGTGGATCTGGGAAAACCACCATGCTGAATATGATCGGTGGCATTGACAGTCCTTCAAAGGGAACGATCGTTGTCGATGATCAACACATTCATTCCATGAATCAGAAACAATTAGGACGTTATCGTCAGCAGAAAATCGGGTTTATCTTTCAATTTTATAATTTGATTCCTAATCTTACGGCTCAGGAGAATGTAGAATTTGTAATGGAATACGTACAACGGGTTCCTGAAAATGATAGGGCGAAAAAGGCATTGTCGTATCTAGCGAAAGTTGGCCTTGAAAACAGAGCAAGCCATTTTCCGTATCAACTTTCAGGTGGAGAACAACAACGGGTTTCCATTGCTCGAGCTTTAGCAAAGGAACCAAAAATCATGCTTGCCGATGAGCCTACCGGGGAACTTGATTATCGTACAGGACTTCAGATCCTTGATTTATTAGCAACTTTTGCGCAACAAGACCGATCTGTGGTGATTGTTACTCATAATCGAGAGATTGCTCGCATGGCTCATAAAGTTTTATATTTACGTGATGGAAAAATTTTGAAAACAGAGAAGAATGATAATCCCACAGCGGCAACTGATCTTGAATGGTAGGGTGCGAAATTGAGGAGAACACTTCTGTTAAAGGGGTTTCGAGAGCTCTGGGCTCATCGGGTGAAATATATTCTCTTCATTGTTATTTTAGCAATGGGTGTTTCCATGTTTAATACCATGTTTGCATTTATGGAAACCCGGGAACTAACTGTTGATAATCTCTATGAAGAAAGTAAGTTCATGGATTACCATATCTTGTTTGAATATGGAACCATGCTTGACAAGACCACTGCTGAAGAACTGTTGATGGATAGTGCAGTAAGGGATGTAGTCAGTGATGTGGAATATCGGTTGGTTGGAGATGTATTCATTAATCATACAGTTTCAGGTGAACGGAAATTAACGAAAGGGAAAATGATTGGATATGAATACTTTTTTTCCACGGGTCAACAGCGAGAGATAACGGTGAATGCTCCTTTGTTTTTTGATGATCAACCATCATCTTTTATAGCGGAGGATGAGCATTCCTGTTTTTTAGAAGTTGGTTTTGCTGAATCATACGGTTTTTCAGGAACAGATACTCTTGAGGTTTCACGTGATGGAGAAACCTATGATTTGTTGATTAAGGAAATCATTAATGTTCCTGATTATTTTGTTGTACGAACCGGTAGTATGTTGTTTCCTGATCCTAGTAATCTTGGAGTGTTCATTGTACCGATGAAAACGGCACAACAGATGTTTCTACAAAATCAAAATGATATCATATTTGTAAATGATATTATATTATCAATAGATAGATCATATCATATAGGAGATATAGATTCAATACTTGAGGAAACCTTTATTGATGCAAAAATCCCTGTATCAATCATTGAAAAAGAGGATAATCCTGCTCGTTATCAATTAATTGAGGATATTGAAGGTGATAAACAGCTGATGGGATTATTTCCTTTGATTATTTTTTCAGTTTCCGCAGTTGGTTTATTTATTTCATTACGCAGAATGGTGCAATCACATCGCCCCCAGATCGGTATTTTTAAAGCTCTAGGAGTTCCCAACAATGTTGTTTTCCTTTATTTTCTGATTATTGGGTTATTCATTGCTATTGCGAGTATCATGCTTGGATATGTCATCTCCTTCCCACTGAATAATGTATTTCAAAACTTATTAAATGAAATGATGATTTTTGCAGAATATAAATATGCAATTGGATCTAATTATTTCTATATATCTGGAATAATCACAATAATGTTATGTATTATTTGCACTTTGCTTCCCTCATATAAGGCAGTGAGGGAAAAACCCGTTGATGTGATTCAAAAACAGGAAGGGCTAGGTAAAGCGAAGAAACAAAAAAAGAAAAATAAGATTTATTTCACTCGATCTCTGCCAATTCCATTGAAACTGGTGATTCGAGATATTCAACGAAAACCGATTCGATCGTTTTCAACTATTTTTGGAGTAGCATTGGCACTTGCGTTTTTTCTCTCCATTGTAGTTTTAGCTGATTCCATGTTAATTTTCTTAGATGAATCAAAAGAAGCAAACAATTGGGATTATGAAATAGGAATCGATGGATTCACATCGATTGAGACGAAATCATCCTGGCTTGAACATAAGGACTATATCAATAACATATATTACGCACTGAGATTACCAATTAATGTTTCTAGGCACACCACTGAAGAGGAAGTTATGTTGATCGCATCTTCCAATATGAGGGAGACATTTAATGTTGATATCGATTTTGATGAATCACATGGGATTTACATCTCACAGTATCTTTTGGAAAGTCTTGATATTTCGGAGAATGAATGGATTGATATTGAGATTCTTACCGTTTCTGATTCTCAGGAATTCAAAACTAAAACGTTGGCCATGGAGGTTCTTGGTATTCATTCAAATCCTATGGGATTGTTTGTATATGCGGATTTGGATTATATTGCTGATGTGACCAATCTGCATCAGTTGGCAAATGTGTTTTATTTAGATACTCCAACTGGTAGAATTCCGTTAGAAGTGCAGAATGATATTGCAACAACTCCTTCCGTAGCTTCGGTTACCTATGTGCTTAATCAGGAAAAATTCATCGATGAAATGTTTGATCTTATTCTTGGCATGATTTTCATCATGATTCTTATTTCAGCGGTGCTTATGATTGCTATCATATATAATATTTCAATGATCAATGCTTCTGAAAAAAGCAGGGAATATGCCACTATGAAAACCCTTGGAACCTCTCTTAGAAGGATTTCATATTTGATCATCATCGAAGGTGTGTTTACGTTGATTGGAGGTATAACAGCTGGATCAATTCTTGGGTATTATATGGCGGTTGGTATGCTGAAGACAACTGATCTTTTAGAAGGATTTACATTTGATGTAATTTTATCATTACAATGGTTTTTGATTGGTGCTTTCATGGTAACAAGCGTGGTCTTTTTTGTCGCATTTTTGACTCTCCGCTATATCCGTAAAATCGTGATAGCTGATGTGATCAGGGAACGATCAACTGGATAAATTTTATTTTTTTTATACTGTTTGTATCTTTTTTCCACATAAGTAGCATAACTCTTAAATAAAATTACCATGTTAATATATTAGAAGTTTAAAATAATGTGGAGGAGTTCATATGAATTTTTTTCTTGGAGTGAAAGCAGTTTCAATCCTAATTTTCATGATTTTTTTTGCAGCCACCTTCAGCATGATCACTCAATCCTATGAAGTCAATTGTATTGATCTTTCAGAACCCGTTATTATTGAGAAGAGTATTGATGAAATCATTCAAAAAAGAACATCAATTAGAGAATTTACAGATACCCCTGTATCTGATGAAGAACTATCTACAATCCTTTGGAATGCTTTTGGGACACGAACTGATGGATCTCATACCATTCCTCAGATGAAAGATGAGTATGCAATCATCATCTATGTTCTTATGCAAGATGGTATATATCGATATGACCCCCTTAATCATAGTTTATCGTTTTACAAAAAAGGTGATGTACGGTCAATTGGTCAATATGACGCACCAATTCAACTTGGCATTTGCTGGGATACCTGCAAAAACAATGATGAAAATATCGTAGGAATGCAGATTGGAGCGGTTGGGCAAAATATTTACCATACCTGCCTTGGTTTGGGATTGGGAACAGTTGCCACTGCTGAGATTCCCTGTCCATTGGATAGCATTGGTCTTCCACAGCATCATAAGGGAAGAATTGTCATGCCTGTTGGTAATCCAACGGTGCAAGCAAAATATGTGAAAATACCCATGTGGTTGAGTTTTCTTCCAAGGGTAAGGGATGCAGGTGTTAGTCTTTCTGAAACACTTGCTGAGTGGAATACTACAATTGATTTTTCCCATCAAATCCTTTCAAGACAACAGGTGAGTCAATTCCTTTGGGCTTGTTATGGGTATTCTTACTATTTAGATCATTCAGGATTTCAAAGACATTACATTGAACGACATCGAACGGTTCCCAGTGCGCATGGATATTATCCACTGGAAGTATTCTTGATTGATGAAAGCGGAGTCTATCGGTATATTCCTGGGTTGACGAATAATGATCCTGTTGGATTTCCTATTATTTCGTTTCTTTGGAAAGTAAAGAATGGTGATATACGCGATAATCTTGGTGAAATCACTGATCAGGTTATCAAGAAGGCGCCAGTATCTCTGCTGTTAACTTTGAACATCCCTGATACGATTCAATGGGATGATTTATCCGATCAATCTTTGCGATGGGTGTGGACCTATGAGGTTGGTGCATGTATTCAGAATGTCGTTCTTGATACCACGGCTTGGGATTTCACCTGTAATATTGTTCCAATAGAGCAAGATCAAGAAGTAAATGCCCTGCTTGGATTAAATGCGGATTTTGATTCATTTGCCTTTGTTTCCATTGGATAAAAATTGATGATTAAAACCAATGTGTCAAATACTGATTTGCTCATAGAAATTCTTAGTATTCAAATTCATGACCACAATGGGGACATATCTTTTGATTCATGGAAACTGTCTTTTTACACTGTGAACATATCCGTTTCATTTCTTGCTGTGGGGACTGTTGAGATCGTTGTTGGAACTGCTTAAAAAAGGATCGTTGTGAGGGTGAAAAAAGCCCTGCAAGAAAAAGCAGTCCACCCAGAATAAGCAATGGCCATATACAAATAATGCCAATGCCATAGGTAAAGATGATGATGAGAACACCAAGGGCAACCAGGAAAATACCAACAAGCATTGCATTGAGATTCATGGGTTTTATTCCTTCTTCATTTTTTTTGCTTTAGCAATGGAAGCTTAATAAACTTTTTTTAATTGTTTAAATACGAGCTGCGATTGATGAAAGGAGGAATTGACTGATGATAATGGTCAAGGTTAATACTGCAACAGCGACCGGTAGTGTTTTTCCCATGGTGTACATGAATTCTGCCGGGTCATCTCCTTCATCAATGCCATTGGTGAATCTGGTGAGAAGGATGACGAGTTCGATGATATAGATGCCGATGACAAGTACAAAAAATGATGGTTCGATATTTTCCAGACTGAATGTATTTGTGATTCCGGATACCATAGAAGAACTTGAGGTGAATGAAAATGATGATTCCTTCATTTCTGCGGACATTTTTGAGATGATCACTGAGATCAGTTGAGTAATAGACAGGGTAACTCCTGCGATCATGGGTGCAAAAAGGGTTGCAGTTGACCGCAGAGTTGAAGTCAGTGTTTGTAATGTTTCTTTGATATTGAGTTCCACTTTTTGCAGTTCCTTGAGATGATCAGCTAATTTCACCAGTGATATACTAACGGATCGTTGACTTTTCTTGATACCTTCCACAAAGAGTCTCATAATGGAATGGATACGGGAGGAGTAGACATGTCGCAGTGATCCATATTCAGTGCTGAATAAGGCCTGTGAGATAGTGGTATGCATGGCGGTGAGATTATAAGCGGTTTTGAAAAAAACCGTTGAGATTTGTGATCCTTTCATGGTTTGAGCAGTATATAGAAAACTTTCTTCAGGGGATTTTTCTTCACCGATTCGTTTACCGAGTATATAAAGAGAGTCACTGAACTCTTTTTCCATGTATTTGATGGTATCTCGTACTTTTTTGTATGGATGATAAACCTTCAGGGTATAATATGATATAGCAAGTGTAATTCCCCAAATGATAAAAAGAGTCATCGGAACCTGGTCATTGATGGTTTGAAGAAGTGTTGTTGTTTGACGAATTGGTTCTATACCAGGTGAATAGAATAACTGATGTGAAAAAAGACTGAGTAACCCAAAAAAACTGATACCTCCACCGATGCAAATAGCGATGAAAAGCTGTTTTTGTTTGTTCATTTGACTGATTTCTGGATGATTTGATGGAATTTCAGGTGGATTAAACGTTGCAGGTCGATTCAAAAGGATTTTTCGCATATAAATGAAAAGGATGACTGGAAGAATAATATCGTAGAGAAAAAAGATTTGAAAGATGGTGATTTGAAGGCCAATGAGCCCAGCTGCAGGAAGCATAGCCAGGATTGCAAGTGGGATCATAATCCCTATGGAATAGATGACCAGTGTTGGTTGATGTAGTTTAGAAGCAAATTCATTCATTTGTTCTCTGGTGCCCTCAAGTCCTACATCAAGTGCCTTGTTCAATGTGATTTCTCGTTGTGCCTCTGCTGATTCATGAACTGAGCTTCGGATGAGGTGTAATGAACGTTTGAAATGATCACTCCAGATTCCCCATTGATTGGCAAACTGGGTTAAAGCATCATCGATGCCATGGTAGATGCGAATCTGCATATCCCAAAGCATCTTCCGTAGATCTTTTACTAATGATGTTGATGATTCCATGGCAGCAAATCGTACGCCATTTTCAAGGTTGGGAACGAGTTTTAAGTACATCACAAGATAGCTTAGTACCTCTGGGATATCCCCAAGTGAATGAATTTTCCGGTATTGTGCATAGGTCTTTGGATAGAATGCAATAAGGTTTAGCACTATGAATGGCAGAATTATGGTGGTAAGAATCATGAGAATGAGGGTGAATGCATCTATTGAAAGAGGTATGGAATAGTAAAAAAAGAGAATGATGCAATTGATAAACATTATCAGTAGAAACGTAAATAATGCACAGGCATAGGAAAACGTAAGGATTTCCTGTGGAGTGAGTTGCAATCCGGTGAATCGTAATGAATCTAGATATGGTTTACTGAAAAATTGATGGGTAAAATCGTTATTATTTTGTTTTTTTGGTCCTAAAAATGAAAATCGTTTTGAAATTTTTTTACCAAGGATTTCATACCATTCCTTTTTTGTGTTCATGGTACCATCCTTTGTTGGTAATCTGAAAACCAGTTGGTCCATTGTTTTTTGATGAAATCGTAGTTGACCATGTGATGTGTTGCTCTGCTTTCCTCGATATATTGCCAGAATGCATTATTTGCATCTTTCACTGCTTCTGCTTCCAGTAGCTGAGGATGTGTTTTTCCTGCTCGTGCGATGCAAGCTTTGATAGCTGCTCTGAGTCGAATGTTTTTTAATGCTTTTTCAATGCTGATTCCCCAGTGCTGGGCGATTTGTTGCACGATTTCTGATTGACCCATGGATAAAAGATCAGTTGGAATCGCCGAGCCTATAGTATTGTCATAGCACATGAGATCCTGAAAGACTGAACTGGAACTGGGTTGTTTTTTCCAATCGTTCTTTTTGATTTCTGAGAGTTGTATGAGTTTTCGTTTACGGTCTATTCCTCCTTCATCTCTGATTGGAGCAGCGATAGCTACGGCATCAACTGCTTTGAAGGAGGTGGGAGGGATTCCGATATCATAAACGATTCGTTCGAACACATCCTTTGTGGTTGCACCATGAATCGTTCCCATGATCAGGTTTCCCGCAGCACCCACTCGCATTGCCTCAAAAAGTACTTTTGCTTCAACACCTCGTACTTCCCCAAGGATGAGAACTGATTCGCCTAGGCGAAGCGCGGTCCGAAGTGCATCAGTTGGATGAACCTCTGTTGATAGAGATCCAGAAGCAATTGATTTGGTGAGCAGTGACTGGATTTTATATCCCTGATGTTGCAGGGCTTCAACAGGTATTTCAGCGGTATCTTCAATACTGAGAATGCGGAATCGTTGAGGTATTTCCAAGATGAGCGCACTGAGAAGAGATGTTTTTCCAGCTCCTCTGCTTCCTGCAACAAGTAGTGATGCTTGCCCATCGATGAGAAAACTGAGTAATCCTGCTGCTTCTGCAGTGAGCATGTTGTTGGCGATGAATTGGGGAAGAGTCCATGGATGTCGTCGGTGTCTTCGAAAGGCAAAAGCGATTCCTTTTGGGGTTAATGGATTGCTGATGGCAGCGACTCGGGTGTGGAATTGTTGTAGATCCATATCCAGGACCGGTGCTGCTTCTGAAAATGCTCGACCACTTTCTGTTCGGAATCGTGAGGAGAGTGCTTCGATATCGTCATTTGATAGAAAGATGTTGGAGGTGTGTTCTTCACCGTTGAGGACAAGGTGGAGCGGATTATAGGCAACGGGGGCATTAACATAGACATCTTGGATGTGATGATCCTCAAGGAGGTCCTCAAGAATACCTAGGCCTGCTGTGTATTTTGCAAAAATCGTGGATAATTGTTCTATGTGTGATTGAGTGAGACGTATATTTTTTTCTTCTATGAGTTTGCTTATTGTTTTTTTTGCAAAGCGTTTGAAATATGTTCGTGCATTTTCTTGGTTGATAAAGGAGGTATCTTCGGGGTGATGGTTGGAGAGATGATGGCGTACTTCTTCTAGAATGAGAAGATGTTGTTGGGGAAGTTCGTATTCAGGTGGAATGATGAAATACAGTTTTTCAGGTTTGTTCTTGAGGGTGTAGATAGTGGTATTGATCAGTTGATTGGATTTTGTTTTTATTTGGTATGAGTCATAGAAAACTGCGGTAGGTGGAGGATTGAGTTGAATATAGGAATCGATGAATCCTGGTCTGATATAGGCTCGGATGTATTGTCGATAAAATTGTTCTTTTGGAATTGGTGTTGTGGGTACATATCGAAAAAATGTTGCTTTATTAAGAAGCGTTTTTAATTCCTTATTGGTGTGGCTTTCTTTATTTGACTCTGTAGAAAGAGATTGTTTGAGGGTAACACTGAACTCATAAGGGTCCTCTTCAAAACAGGTATTATCTATTCCTGTTTTTGATTTCGGTTTTTCATTTTTATTATTCGGCGGGCGATGATTGAAAGAAGACATGGTCATTTCTTCAGCAAAATTAGCCAGTTCTTTGAGTATTTCAAGGTTTTTTCCGTGATATACTTGAATTAGACCATGATTGAGAATGAGTTTTGTGGTGTGTGGTTCTTGTTGTAGAATTTGAAAAAGATTGTTTCGACAGGTTGCGTTTAACAATGTAGCAGTTCCTTGAGGGCAGAATCGACAGTTTACTTTTATTGTTGTTGATCTGGGTTTTCGAGTGCAATTGTAGGAGCAAAGCCTCTGAAGCATACCGACATAAAATAACTAATATTTTATAAATTTAATGCAATAAATATATATTGATTTATTTTATCTCCTTGAAATGATGCTTCCTGGAAACCAACATATGAATGAGTATCAACAGATAAAACGCTACATTCTTGGAAGAAATTCACAAGGAAAAGAAGGATTGTTATTTCTTGGTCATTTCCATGCATTAGATACATCGAGGGGAGCCAAAGTGTACATGGATGTGCTTCGCCCTCATGTCTGTTTGATCTGCGGAAAGAGAGGTTATGGGAAATCCTATACCATGGGAGTTATGGTCGAGGAAATTGCAAAACAGGATATTACCATTAGAAGAAATCTGAGTGTTATTCTCATCGATTCCTTAGGAATTTTTTGGTCATTGGCTTTTCCAAATACCCATCAAGGATCAATACTGGAACAATATAATATTTTTCCAGAGAGTTTTACAATAACGCTTTATACTACTCGAAGAGAAAAATCAAATTGGATAAATGAACGAATTAGAGTGAAAAAATTATCGCTAAAAACAGCTGATATTAGTCCGATGCAATGGTGTCAACTATTTGATGTCTCTCAAACAGATCCTGTGGGAATACTTCTTTCAAAAACCATACAACAAATCAGAACCGAAAAGAAATATTATACCATTGATGATATCATTAAGAAGATAAAAAATGATAAGAAATCAGAATATCATTTCATTAGTGCCGCAGAGAATTTGTTGAGAACTGCACAATCGTGGCAGATATTTTCAAAGCAGGGAATGGATATTAATGAGTTTTTTTCAACAGAAAGTATTCATATTATTGATTTAAGTGTGATTGAACCTGATGATTTGAAAACAATGATAACTGGAATTCTTGCTGATGTTTTCTTTAAAAAAAGAGTGGAAGCTCGAAAAACTGAGGAACTCATCAAGATGGGTATTTGCAAAAAGAAAAAAAGGGTACCCGTGCTATGGCTTGCCATCGATGAGGCTCAATTATATGTTCCTAAAGATAAGAGAATTTTTTCGAAATCGATTTTAAAGGATAAATGGATGCGATTAGGAAGACAACCAGGACTTTCTCTAGTTTTATCCACACAGAAACCTAGTCTTATCGATCCTGAGGTTTTTTCTCATGCTGATCTGATCTTTTCCCATCGATTAACCGCTGATGAGGATATTCAAGCATTACGGAGGATTCATCCAAGCTATCTTTCTGGTGATATGCAGGGATATATTGGAAAAATTGGTACCGAGAAAGGAGTTGCTCTTGTAATTGATGATATACGTGAATCGGTTCATATCATACGCATCCGACCTAGACGGAGTTGGCATGGTGGTGATGAACCATCTGCATCTTCAATACATTCGTATTAATAGATAGAGGTTTAAATAGGCTGAAATAGTATATGAGATCATTCAATAATATTGCCACTGAGACTATTCCCATTCGACTTGTGATGAGTGTTGCTGTGATAGGTGTTATTTCATTATTGTTTACAGCGGGATTATTAGCGATGAATGATCAGGTTGAAAAACACCGTCTACAAAAGCAAATTAATGATTTAGAAGTATCCTTATCCATTCTTGTTGAGATGGGATCGCCTCGAGATATCACTGATCCTTTTGCAGTGAACGGGTCAAGAAGAACATTTACTTTTGATATGCCTTCAGATCTCCTATTTTTTTCCTTTGGTGGGGATCCAACTACAAATGAAACACTAAATAAGATCGAATCAAATCACCTTTTATCGGGTATTTTCTTTCAATTACAAGGTTATTCAAAACAAGTGATATGGTTTGATTCGAAATGTAAATTCATTTCGGCACAAAAAAACGGGGATTCCTGGAGGTCTATTGATCACTATTCGCCATTTGTTATTAGGCGTGGAGGATCACTTTCGATTACATTTGAACTTATTATCATGAACAATGAGCGATTCATTCTTGTTTATTCATATTAATGCAATTAAATTGTGAATTTTTTTCTATTTTGAGATAATTATTTGGTTTATTTGTAGATATAAAGGCTTAAATATTTTAGATGACAATGTCCCGCAAGAAAATTCTGGATTTATTATCTTATAATATCTCCAAAATCCGAATCAATTCAAGTGGTACATGATGCCTCGTTTAACAATCAAAAAACAAGATTATTTTCGGCTAAGAGAACAACCATTGGCTGGTTCCAATCTTCACAACTGGTTTCAACTATTATGTGAAAATCGTTTTCAGGTTGATCTGCCCTTCATCCCTCGAGCACTCTATGTAACATTAATGATTGCGTTTCTTACTCCCTTTCGATGCATCGAACAAAGATCATTAGCTGAATCACTAAAATCTGTTAAAATAAAGGACCCTCTGTTCATCATTGGCCATTTCAGAAGTGGAACGACCTTTCTTCATTATCTATTGGGAAATGATTCTCAATTAGGATATGTTTCAACATTTGAAACCATGACTCCCAGTATGATGATCGCCCATGAGGATTTTTTTAAAAACATGGTCATGGATCGATTACCTTCTAAAAGACCTATGGATGATTTGGAAATGCATGCGAACCTTCCGTATGAAGAGGAATATGCGGTTGCCAATCTTTCCCTGTTTTCCTTCTATCATGGCTGGTATTTTCCAAAGAACTGGAAATCATATTTTGATCGATTTGTATTGTTTTCAAATGTATCTGAAAAGAAAATCAATCAATGGAAAGAAACCTATACCTATTTTCTACGAAAGATCAGTCTGAAAAACAAGGGAAAACGGATTTTGTTGAAGAATCCGATAAATACTGGGAGGATCAAAAGATTGCTTGATCTGTTTCCGGATGCCAAATTCATTCATATATACCGGAATCCTTATGAGGTATATCTATCGACCTGGAAGCTGTATCAAAGCATTCTTCCGTTATTTTCCTTTCAACATATAAGTAGTACGACCATTGATGAAAATATTCTGTATACTTATCAAAGATTATATGAATCGTTTTTATCTCAGAAGCATTTGATTCCAAAAGAAAATCTTATTGAGTTCAACTATACGGATTTTATCGCTGATCCATTGTTTTATTTACAGAAAAGCTATGAGACACTTGCGTTACCTGGTTTTTCAGCGGCAAAATCTGCCTTTGAATCATATCGTGAAAAACATAGGAATTATAAAGCAAGTAAGTATGATTTTTCTTCTGAACTGAAAAACAAGGTATCAAAACGGTGGGGATTTATGTTTGATGCCTATGATTTTGGATTAAAAGATTGAATTTTTTTTTAAAATATCGCACCAATGAGAATAGCAATCACACCGATTCCCGCAGCTATTCTGAGAAGACTTACTGTTTTTTCAGTGTTACGAATGTCTTTTAATGTTCGTATAATGCCAATTAGACAAATAATATCAACAATCGAAATAAAGATAAGATAACCGATACCAAGTTGGCCGAGTAGATAAGGAAATGGAGTAAGAATAAGAGCGGCAAATAAGAAAACAGAGCTGACGATGGCTGCTGGTTTTTCACCTATTTTCATAGGTAACGTGGTTCGAAACTGTTTATCTCCTTTGACATCTTGGATGTCTTTGAGCGTTTCTCTTCCGGTGAATAGGAAAAAGACGATGATCGAGAGAAGAAGAGATGCAAAGGGTTTTCCTACTGCTGCGCCACCAAAGGTGAATGATAAAGCAGAAATGAAAGCGACGATTATATTCCCAGCAAAACCCTGTTTTTTCAGAAATGTTTCGTATATATACAATGAAGCGATGCAGAACAGAACTATGAGCAAGCAGAGAAGATTGATGAAATAAGATATTGTAATCGCTGAAAGAAATAAAAAGAGGGAAAAGACAAGAGATTCTTTTGGAGTAATTCGTTTTGAAGGAATGGGCCGATTGGGATGAGCGATTTTATCGATTTCATGATCAAAATAATCATTAAAGGACATACTCCCTGCTCCAATGCAGAAGACTACCACCACGGCAAGTAATAAGGGAAGTGAAAAAAAGGATGCACCAGCAACGATGCCGCCGATATAGGCACCGAATAAGCCAAGAAGGCTGGTAAATGGTCTCATTGATTCGATGAGCGCAATAGTTTTGATGAATGATAGGTTAGCCATAAATTATCCCCAGGTGAAAACGCGGTCATAGAGAAATATTGGGAAATATGAACGCTATTTTATAATATGTTTAGGTTTTTTTTACTTATATACTTTGTTAATTTATCGTCGAAAAGCACCAATAAGATATGAAACAAATGTTATTAATCGATGAATAAATTGAAATATGGTAACGATTGATTTTTTTCTCTAGATGGTGAATTGAGCTGTGATCCATCCACTTGTTCGCCCGTAGCCGATCACAAATCCTCTCCATTGACCTGAGTATTCATCGATATCCTCATCATAGCTGGTGAACCGTCCGAAAACGGTGACAATATTATTTTTCACACTGGCCTGGATAAGAAAGAGATTTCGTGAGCTAATTCCCTGAAATCGAGTAGAACGTTCTGAATCATCTGTATTAACCGTTCCCGTTAACAGATGACCCTTTCGAAAATCCTTGAATGTTCCTTCAAGAATAAGTAAGGTGTCTTCGCTTTTAATCCCAAGTTCAGCTTCAAAGCTTCCTCGATGAAGTGTGTTCCGCTGTGGAAGTGTTGTTTCTTTAAAAGAACTGCCAGCCAAGAGGGGTGATACCAATAAGATCCCCAGTAGACACAATATTACGATTTTTTTGTTCATAATTCATCTCATGAGAAAAAGAGTGCTTTTTGTATATTACCTTTTTCCCAAATATTTCCCAAAATCAAAGGGAGGATTCCTTTAATCATATCGGTTCATACATGAATATATATTGATTCGGTAAAAAAAGATAATAACATTATACACATCTGTGGATTAATGTGGTTGTCAGCTTATCTACAATAGATATCTTTTAAGTTTTTTATAGATAAAGTATTAATTAGATGAAATATTATATAATATAAAATAATAAATAAATCAAGTGATCCATCATGGGCTCTACCACATTGAAGAGCAAACGCTTAAGGATAATCATCGTTCTTATCATCATCATTTGCTTAGTAGTCCCCATTTCACTTTTTTATACCTATCCGTTTGATAAAAATAAACCAAATGATAAAGAACAAGTTAGAGAGTATGATTCTCGCATCAGTCCGTTAACTCCACAGGGTATCTTCATAGAGATTCATCGTATTCGAAAGAAAGGAATCATCGATGTGATGATGAATTCAGGGTTCAATGTTTTTGACCCATCTCCTACTACAGGCAGCGAAATACAGCAAATCCTTGAGGGATTACGTCCTGGTTTTGGGTGGAATGAAAAACCAGTGTTTAACTATGATATTATCATCAATGATTTTAGTTGGGAAAACCCAATTGATTTTGAAACATGGGATACAGATTACATCAATCAGATTATCAAAAACGGTGTCACCGAAGAACAGCCAACGGTTGACATTGAATTAACATTTTATGAGAAAGAAAAGAAATTTTTTAGAACACAACGGGTAAATCAAGAAAGCTTCACCCTCACCTACGATTTTCGTAATGGCACTTGGACTGGTGATGATTCATTTAATGACTCTGATGGATATGGTCATATCGATTCAGATCATTTTGAAATTTGGTTCTCTGTGTATCAAACAGATGTCGATGGAGATACCATCCCCTATTGGACAGAGGTGAATGTGCTTCATACTGATCCATGGGTTGATGATTCCTTTACTGATTTTGATGATGATTCCATTCCTACCCGATGGGAATGGAAGTGGGGTTATGATCCTTTTGAATGGAATAATCATTCCGTGCTTGATCCAGATATGGATGGATTGGAAAACATTGAGGAATATGTCATGCAGAAATGGCTGGCAAATCCTTTTCATCCTGATATGTATATCGAGGTTGATGAGATGGAAAAAGCACCTTTTCAACCCTTTGAACTGGCTCGTTCAACTGGAAAAATCATTCCTATTGAACGGTTACGGTTGCAACGAACTCGGTTGGATGGATGGGATCATGTGTTCTGGGAGGAATCGCAGCAGATGTTGATGGAACGGTTCAATGAACACGGAATCACGGTTCATATCGATGATGGTATCATGGGGGGAGGTGGAGATGTTCTACCATTTAGTCATGGCAATGGTGCTCATATGTTTACCTCGGGTGTTGTCTCTGGGTTTTATAGGAATAATTTTTCCGATGATCGGGAAGGAATCTTTCGGTATCTGTGTGTGATTCATGGTGGTGGATGGTGCGCACCCCAGGATGAGAAAAACTGGCCAGATACGATGACGGTACCTAGTAATCAACGATTTTTCATGTATCATTTGAACATGGCAATGACCCCACGGACGAAACGAATTGGTCGAGCTATTCAGGTCATTCATGAGCTTGGACATTGTCTTGGATTATATGGGTTTGATATCCCGGGGATTGATAACACAAGTAAACGGTATGATGATCCTCCTGATTATCCCTGGCATGATTACGTGAGTGTGATGAACTATGATTATTTCCGACAACGGTATTTTGATTACTCCGATGGAAGCAATGGCGAAAATGATCATGATGACTGGAGTACTATTGATCTGACAAATTTTCAGAAACCGATTGATCGTATCTTTGGAATCGAATGGACTCGCTCATGATGTTTCCTTCATTACCATCCCTTTGATTCTATATTCATTAACATATTTAATAGATTGAGAGAAATGATAACAATCCTTTTTTAATTTTTTTTAAATTATAGATAAAAATTGTTAAAACGAAACATTTATTATTAATTTGTTTCATTAAATATATTGATTGATATGTTGGGGGGTAATAGTTTATGAAAAAAAACGTAAAAGGATTTACCTTTTTGGTAATATTTTTCGTGTTCATATCATTCATGACCGTCGGCTGGAAAGCAGATTCTATTGATGACAACAATCATAGTACTCAATCCTCATGTTGCTTGGACTCAAAACAATATATTGATCATGATCCAATAACCATTCTTGGTGAATATGATTTTACTAAAAGAAATGGTGTTATTGGTGGTAATGGAACAAAAAAGAATCATCGAAGGATGGGATATTAATTGTAGTTCATATCATGGTATTTCCATTCATAATGTTGGTGTGTATTTTATTATCAGAAATTGCTATATTCATCATGGAGGATCAAACTATGATGGGATTGTTTTTTACAATGTGAGAAATGGAAAAATAGATAATAACACGATAACTAACAATAGAAAAGGCATTTTATTTGCTTATCCTTTTCAAGCTGAAAAATATAATGAAAATTGCGAACATAATATCATTTCTAATAATACCATCACTTTCAGCAATCATACGGGAATATATTTTGAACATTTAGGCTCAGAATGGCATCAACATAATCTGATAATCCATAATGATATCTCCTATAATGGTTGTGGAATTTATATGATTATGTCTGATAGCAATCAGATCTGTTACAATAACTTCGTATTTAATAATTGGAGCGGTGTGTTCTTCAATCAATGCATGGGTGGAGGTGAACACAACCGTGTTTATCATAATAATTTTATTGAAAATGGGCTGGTTGAAAATGGAAATGTTATCCAGGCAGGTGACGTCGGGCTTCGTAATTATTGGAATGAAAGTTATCCATCAGGTGGAAATTATTGGTCTGATTATTCAGGGACTGATTTTTTTTCTGGTCCTAATCAAACAGAAAAAGGATCGGATGGCATTGGAGATTCACCATATGAGATTAGAAATGATTCTCTTTGGCTTCCTCCTAGATATGATTCATATCCATTGATGGAACCAGTCGGTACCATTGATTTTCCTCTTCCACCAACAAGACCGATGATATCAGGATTAACGCATGCAAAGCAGAATCAACAATTACAGTTCAACATTTCTTCAATTGATCCAAATCATGATCCAGTAATTTATAAGATTGATTGGGGTGATGGAACAGAGACCCAAAGGATGGGGCCCTTTGAATCTGGTGCAGTTGTAGTGGTTAGTCATTCCTGGGGGGATCAAGGAATCTATGATATAAAAGTGCAAGTCAAACAAGATTCATTTGATGGGGAGCAATCTCTAATAAAAGACAGAAATCATACCCTGGTGATCTTTCCGGAATCTGCGATTAAAAAACCAATCCCCGGTCTGTATATTTACAATACTTTGATAATCGATTATTCTTTCATCGGCAAAACTGCAATTGTTCTTGGTGATTTAGATGTCAAGGTTGAAATAGATATTAAACGTCTTCCTGTTGAAAAAGTGGAAGTTTATCTAGATGATGAATTTCAACTAACCATTGAAGATGAACCTTTTGTTTGGACATGGAATGATCCTGTTATTGCATCGTATGAGCTGAAAACAATCATCTATAGTGAGAATGGGTATAATATGAGCTATGTCCAATCAGTATGGAAATTCTTTTAGGTAATGGGATATTTGAATACTGAGAAAACGAATGAATTAAATAAGAAAACAATTTTTTTGTTCATCTAATAAAGCATCTGCATTATTAGGTGCACATGGGGTTTTATGAATCCGCCATGGATTTGTTTCATTGATGGAGATGGATCAAAAATCAAAAATCGTTTTCACTAATCCAATTCAGACCGTTTTGTTTGATGAAAAAGAGGATGGCAGTCTTACGGAGCATATGTATAGGTCAAAGTAACGGTTTTTTTAGCTGACAAAAGAAAAGAATTTTGGTTGAAAGATGACCACAGCGATCATCATCAAGCTGATGAAGAGAACAATGATCCAAATGATGATGCGTTTGAGGAGTCCTGGTTTTTCCTCTTCTATTTGATCAAATGATTCATCGTTCATTGAATGTTCTCCATGTTTTGTTAATGGTCTTGTTTGTGAAAAGGAGATGCAAGATGAGCAGCATGATAAATGGATAAATGAGCAGGATGTGAAGTTGAAAGGAAACAGCTTTTGAAAGAAGACCTGCAGTTAAATGAGTGATCAGTTGAAAATTGGTGATTCCAAAACCAGTTAGAATGTAGAAAAAAAGAAAAGCGGTAAATGACCAGTGAATGATGCGAATGATATTTTGTTTTTTCATATTGGTTTCTTAATCAAAGAAGCTTTCATTTATGTTTGCATTGTTTGAGTATCCTCGACTTTCCCAGTATCCTTCATAGTTCACATCAGATGATATCTCAATTTCTGTGATCCATTTGATCCATTTATATCCCCATTTGCTTTCCGCGACCAGTTGGAAGGGAAACCCTCGTTCGATGGGAAGGGTTACATTATTCATCTTATATGCCATGAGGATGTTTTTTTCTTCAATGTATTCTATAGGTAGAGACGTGGAGTATCCATCTTCAGCATGAAAAATGATAATACGTGCATCCTCTGTTGGATTTACTTGATTAAGGATATCTTCAACCAGTATTCCTTCCCAGAGAATCTTTACGCTCCATCCTTCGACACAATTGAGTTGAATCACTTTTTTATATGATTGAAATGAGTTAAGGAGCTCGTTATAACCATATGATGTTGGATTGGATATTAGTCCAGTAATAGTAAGTGAGTACTCATTTTTGTCGATTTCTTGTGGTCCTTTGATGGAGTTTTCTCTGAAATCCTGAACACTTGAGAGTTTTTCTCCTTGATAGTTCTGAATTTCAACTCCATCAAGTTCAATGGGCTCATTGAGGCATCCAGATAATGCAAGTGAAGTGAAAAGCAAAATTAAGATTGATGATAATATGAAAAGTTTTTTTGATTGGATTATGTCTAACATGATATCTCTCTCTAAAATCAGCTATATTATATTTTATTTCTAATTTTATTTAATTATTTGTTTGTTAACCAAATTTTGGTTAGAATAACTAAATATATTCGTTTCTATTAATCGAAGAAGATTGATTCATGATTGTTAAATTTTTGGTATTGTCCTAAATTATACCATATAATTAATA
>CAZQMI010000029.1:0-23659 GCA_964594475.1 uncultured Thermoplasmatales archaeon | reverse complement strand
TGCACCTGCCAATAACGGTCAACTAGAAACATTAACAAATATCACCGGAACCTCTATTGATTCTATTTCTGGAGTTAATTATGTAAATATTACAATTTTTAATTCTACAAATGGTATGTACTGGAACGGTACTGGTTGGCAGCAAGATCTAGCATGGCTCAATACAAATGGAACCACCAACTGGTACAACGACAGCGCAATACCAAGCTGGACCAGCGGAAAAACATACATCATAAACTCAACCGCAATCGACACCGCAGGAAACATTGAAAGCACTCAGGATAGTAATAGTTTTACATTTGATACAACCGATGGAAATGATGACGATGATGACGATCCAGGTCCAAGTAGTTCTCCAGGCGGAGGTTTTGTTCCAGCAGGAGATCTAACTGATCCGACCGCACCTGAGAATGTTACTTGTTTGAGTGTGATCGTTGATAGGACTCCTTCGTTTTCTTGGTCTGCTGCAACTGATAACGAGGAGGTTCAAGGGTATCATGTCAAAATCGATGATGGAGTGGAAAAATCGATTGGTGATGTTACACAATGGACTTCTGAAGCGTTGTCAAATGGATCGTATACTTTTTATGTTCGTGCAGAGGACAGTTCTGGAAATCTTGGCCCTTATGGTAATTGTAGTTTTGTTATCAACACCTCTACTATTTCCTCGATGAGCCCTATTGCGGATATAGGTGGACCATATTCGGATATTCTTGTGAATTCCACCATTATGTTGGATGGAACGAAGAGTATTGATCCGGATGGTGAAATTGTGAATTACTCTTGGAATTTTGGTGATGGTGAAGGTGGGTATGGATCTATTGTTTCTCATCGTTATTCATCTTCTGGTGAATATACCGTGACCTTGATAGTAACTGATGATGATGGATTATCTCATAGCAATAGCACTGAGATTTTGATTCTTGCGGATAGTGATGATGATGGTTGGAGCGATGAGATTGAAGAATCATATAGTGTTGATAAAAATAATTCATTGATAACGCCTCTTGATTCAGATGGAGATGGCATTCCAGATGATGCTTCACCTGATGGAAAATATGCTGGTGATACTGATGATGATAATGATGGAGTACCGGATGAAGCAGAAGAACAATTTGGATCAGATCCAAAGAATTCTTCTGATGTGTCTGAGGTAATCATTGAAAACACAACGTTTTATCTTATTGATATCGATGGTGATGGTGGGTTTGATGAGATGTATTTGAATGATGATTCAGAAGTTTCAATTGCTGAGAAAGATGGAAAATATCTTCTTGATACTAATGGTGATGGTAATTGGGATTATGAGTATGATCCTTCATTTGGCGAAATAAAACAATATGATGAAGAATCAAAACCTTCTGGTGGGATTCCCTGGTTGTTCGTAATCATGGGTCTTATAGGAGCAATTATTATCGTGCTCTTTGTTTTGATTAAAATGGGTTATATAGTTTTTGAACATAAATAAGAAAAGTTATATAATACTCATATATGTGGTGATGCGGAAAAATGTGTTGGTATTTAGAGAGTTTGGGCTATTACGTGTAGGGCTATGGTATGTAACGATATTTTTCCTTTAGATCCGCAAATATGCTCTGAAAATGTACAATTCAATATTAATCATGTAAATATACTGTTAAAGTATAATGGAGAATATGTTTTTTATAAGGATAAAAAATGTAGGTATTTGTATGCCAATGAATCATATGCAATGTTGCTAGGTTGTTCAAATCCCGAGGCATTGTATGGGAAAACAGATAATGAGATATTTCCTGATCAGGCTGTTTCCATTAATGTAGAGGAAAAACACCTTCTTTTCACTCATGAACCAATAGAAGATACAACAATAGATGTTAAATCAGATAATGTAAAAACAAAAAAATTATCTTTTACTAAAATCCCATTTTTTAATAATAATGGCGATGTAATGGGAATAGTCGGTGTTGGAAAAGGAGTTCTGGGGGAAGGAAATAGGGATGATAAAAATGAAATCTTGGCCAATATAGCTAGAGATGCACCAGTTATCATGGCATTTCATGATAAGGACCATAAGATAAAATGGGCAAATAACGCATATGAACAAGCAACAGGCAAAACGCTCGAGCAAATAAAAGGAAAAACATGTTATGAGGTATGGGGACTTTCAAAATTATGTGATAATTGCCCTGTGCTACGGGCAATTCAAACGGATAAACCACAGGAATTTGAAATTACATCTGAAAATCAAAACCACTGGTCAGAGATGCAAGGCTCATGGTTATCAAAAGCAGTACCTGTTAAGGATCAGAACGATAACATTATTGGTGTAATTGAAACAGCACTGGATATAACTGAGAAAAAAAAGGTTGAAAGACAATTAAGAGAAAGTGTAGATACATTTAAAACTATTTTTCAGCAAATACCGATCCTCACCGGTTTATTAAGCACTGATGGTACGCTTTTGAAAGCAAATAAAACAGCGTTAAAGATGATTGATAGAACGCAACAGGAAGTCAGTGGAAAGAAATTTTATAATCTTGCGTGGTGGACCCATGATGAAAATCTGCAAAAATGGCTTAAAAAAGCTATTCAGAAAGCTTCAGAGGGTGACCATGTTTCAAGAGAAGTAACCCATACTGATGCAGATGGGGATACAAAAATTATTGATTTCGGTATTCATCCTATAAAGGAAAAATCTGGCAGAATCATAAATCTTTTACCAGTTGGTCATGATATTACAGAATTGAGAAAGGCCGAAAAAGAAAAAAAGAATCTTGCTCGTTTTCCAGAAGAAGATCCAAACCCTGTTCTTCGTATATCATCACAGGGAAGAATTCTTTATGCCAATCAGATAGCAAAAGCATTATTAAAAGAGAAACAAATTAATCAAGGTGATTATCTACCTGAGAAATACAAACACTTTTTTTCAGAAGTTTTTAGAGAGGGAGCTATTCATGAAAAAGAATACACCATTTTAGGCAAAACCTTTCTGTTCTCTGTGGTTCCTATCAATGAAGCAGAATACATTAATGTTTATGGAAGAGATATTTCTTCTCGTAAAAAAGCTGAACAATCACTACGGAAAAGTGAATATGCGCTAGCTGAAGCACAACGTTTGGGACAAATCGGAAGCTGGGAATGGAACATGCAGACCGGTGAAGCACGATGGTCATCGGAATTATATGTCATTTATGGTTTAAACCCCGAAAATTTCACACCCAGGATTACGTCTTTTACTCAATATGTTCATCCTGATGACCGAGCCATGATTAACCATGTGATTAAGCAGATGGTATCATCAGAGGAACCAGTTAACGTTCAGTTTCGTATCATCCGTCCCGATGGTACAACACGCATACTTGATGCCGTCGGGGAAATCACAGACGTAGATGAACAGGGAAAGCCTTTGCGAATAGTGGGAACAAACCAAGATATCACCGAACGTAAACAGGCTGAAAAAATATTAATGGAATCGGAGAAAAAATACCGTTTATTAGCTGAAAACTCTGTTGACTGCATATGGACGTTGGACAAACGATTACGATTCACGTATCTCAGTCCTGCTTTAGAACGAATAACTTGTTTCAAACCAGAGGAATGGATTGGAACGAAACTTCGGAATCATTTCAGCCGTAAAGAATTCCTTCGAATAGGTGTGATTGTTGCAAAAGCGTTGAAATATTACAAGGATTTTAAACCAGTTACCTTTGAAACTAAAATCTTAGACAAAAATAATCAAGAAATTGATGTAGAGATTACGGGCGATGTTCTCCTGGATTCAAAGGGAAAATTAATGGGGCTTCAAGGGGCTACACGAGAGATATCAGAACGGAAGGAAGCACAAAGAAAAATTAGAGAAAGTGAAAAGAAATATCGAACCTATATTGATAATGCACCATATGGCGTTTTTATTACCGATGAACATGGAAGATACCTTGAGATCAACAATGCTTCAGTGAACATAACAGGGTATTCAAAAGATGAACTCCTTTCAATGACGATCAGTGATATTATCGCCCCGGAGTACCAAGCTATAGCTCTCATTCATTTTAAAAGAGTAAAAAAAACTGGATATTCTTCAGGTGATAATTGTTTTATTCATAAGAATGGGGAGAAACGATGGTGGCGTGTTGATTCGGTACAATTATCTGAAAACCGTTTTTTGGGATTCACTCAGGATATCACTGAAAAGAAAACGGCAGAGATTGCATTAAAAGAAAGTGAAGAGAAATATAGAAATATCGTGGATATGGCTCCTGATGGAATTGTCACTATGGATATGAAAGGATTCATCACTTCAGTTAATCGAGCATTTTTATCGCTTTCTGGTTTTTCAAAAGAAGAAATTGAGGGAAAACATTTCACAAAACTTCCAACGATTTTTAAATCTGATATCAAAGCCTATGCTCCAATAATTAAGACTTTACTGCTTGGTGGAAAAAGCAAAACTATTAACTTCAAATGGAAGAAGAAAAATGGTGAACAAAGACTTGGTCAGGCAAAAATGAGCGTGATGAAAACAGATGGAAAACGAAAAGCAATTCAAGGAATCGTTCGAGATATTACAGAAGAAAAAAAAGCGGAGGAGGAACTGAAACAAGCACATAAAAAACTGCAAGATGTAAACAAGAATCTTGAAGATATTGTTGATGAGCGAACGGATAGGATTCAGCAGTTATTGAAGCAGAAGGATGAGTTCATCAATCAGATGGGTCATGATTTGAAGAATCCATTGGGGCCCTTTATTCAGTTATTACCAATTCTTAAAAAGCATGCCCATGATCAGAATGATAAGCAAATGATTGAGGTCTTGAATCGTAATGCCTGGTATATGAAGAATCTGGTAAATAAGACCATAGAACTTGCAAAACTAAATTCATCAAAGATCTCATTCAATTTTGAACCAGAAAAACTAGTAGATATAGTAGAGGAAGTTATCAATGTAAATATTACTTTGTTTGATAATCAGCATATCAAGGTTGAAAACAAGGTGTCTTGCGATCTCATCGTTCAGATCGATAGACTTCGAGTTGAGGAAGTGCTCACCAATTTGTTCAATAATGCAGTGAAGTACACTGATGGACCAGGACAAATCATTATTGATGCTAAGCTAAAGGATGAAAGGATTGTGGTGTCGGTAAAAGACAATGGAATCGGTATTTCCAAAGATCAGATTAATCGATTATTTGATGAATATTACAAAGCGGATACCAGCCGTCATGATTTTGATAGCAGTGGGCTTGGTTTACCTATTTGTAAACGGATTATTGAAAAACATGGTGGCAAGATCTGGGCGGAGAGTAAGGGTATTGGGAAGGGAAGCACATTTTATTTCACTTTGCCAATGGTAACTGAGGAGTAAATTTTTCTGTGATTATGATGTTCAAATTTAAGTTTTGAATTTTTCGAAAAAAAGAGGTTTTATAAAAATAATTCATCTTTTATTATATCAAAATTGTTATAATAAAAATATGGTAAATATATTATATCCTGCATAGGTCGTTATCGATATTATTTTCTTAGTAACAAATTATTTTGGTCTTTCAATTCGGATTGAGCAGTGGTTTTAATATAGTTGATTACTGAATTCAGTCCAGATGATCTTTTAGGGGAAAGATGTGAATCAAGCCCGATTTCCTTGATAAAGTAAAGATCTGATGTATCAATGGCTTCAGGAGATTTATTATTCACCACTCGGAGGAGTAATGCAATCATACCCTTCACGAGTTTAGAGTCACTATCAGCCTTAAAAAAAAGCCTGTTTTGTTTTCGTTCTGTTTTAATCCATATCATTGATTGACAGCCACTGATGGTATTATCATCTGTTTTCATTGACTCATCAAGGCCTATAAGTTGTTTTCCTTGATTGATCAAATAGGCATAGGTTTCAAACCAATCCTTGAACTGAGCACATTCAGCAATGATTTCATCTTGTATTTGGTTGATTGATTTTTTCATATATATGAATGCATCTCCAATACTTTTTGTAATCCTTCTTTTAATCTTATGATATCCTGTTTGTTATTATATAATCCTAGACTTGCTCTAATACAGCCCGATATGTTATATCGGTTCATCAATGGATCTGTGCAATGCCTGCCACTGCGTACCGCAATTCCTTGTTTATCAAGGATCATCGCAGCATCATAATGAGATATATTTTCCAAATTAAATGAGATAATGCCACATTTTTTTTCTGCGTTACCATAGAAGCTGATTCCTGGGATTTCATTAAGATGATTCATGGCCTCTTTTAGTAATATTTGTTCATGGTCTTGGATATCTTTCATACCTATTTGTTCTAAATACTTAATTGCAGCACCTAAACTGATCACTGCTGAAAGAGGTCGAGTACCTGCTTCAAATTTTGCTGGTGGAGTGGTAAATGTGGTTTTTGAAAAATCAACAGTATCAATCATTCCCCCACCATAATTGCAGGGAGAAAGTCTTTCCAACCAATCCTGTTTTCCATAAAGAACGCCTACACCGGTACCAGCATACATTTTATGTCCAGAAAACACAAGAAAATCACAGTCAAGATTGCGCACATCAATACTCAGATGTGGCATTGCTTGTGCTGCATCAACCAATACTGGTATATCTTGTTCATGAGCAATAGATATAAAGTCTTTGATGGGAGTGATGGTTCCCAGGACATTAGAAACCGATGTAACTGCCAGTAGTTTCGTTCGATTATGTATAAGACTAGGTAGTTCAGAAAGTTCAAGTTGTCCTCTTTCATCTATTGGAAGCACGGCTAATGTTGCTTTTTTCCGTTTGCAGAGCATCTGCCAGGGAACGATGTTTGAATGATGTTCCATTTCAGTGATAATGATTTCATCACCGGGAGAAATAAAATCATTGAATCCCTGGGCAACGATATTTATGGATTCAGTGGTCCCTGATGTAAACACGATCTCATCAACGTGTTTGGCATGAAGAAATGCTTGAACTCTTTCTCGTACTGATTCATAGGATGCACTGGCCTGTTCACTAAGTGTATGGATACTTCGATGTACATTGCAGTTCATGGTTCGGTAAAACTCTGAGATGCTATCGATCACCTGCTGTGGTTTTTGGGTGGTAGCAGCATTATCAAGATAAACCAATGGGAATCCATCGATCTGTTGATTGAGTATAGGAAAATCCTTTCGAATAGAATTAACATCAAACATGTGTGAATACGTCCTCTATTTTTTTCTTGAACTGAACAAGGGAAAACCAGTGATGGTCATCGGTAAAGACCTTGTGAATATCTAATCCAGCGTGAGATGCTAGGTCTTGGATGTGATCATCGGTGAATTTATAGGAATGTTCTGTGAGAATGCGTTCGTTTTTTTGAATGTGTATCGGTTCGGGGTGTGATTGACAATGAACAAGGATTTGTTTTTTTGCCTGCAGATGCATCTCAATTCGATGCTTTTTATCGTTATAAAATGCTAGGTGATTAAAGTCATCAAGATTAAAATCAGTCCCAATGCGGGAATTAATAACGCTGAGTATGTTTTTATTAAACGCCTCTGTAACCTGCTGACTATCGTTATAGGCTCGTTCTAGTATCGTTTTGTCTTTTACCATATCAAAGCCTACCAGGAGTGTGTCATCTGGGTTCATGATTGAACTGATCTGAGATAGAAATCTTTTAGCCTGTTGCATGGAAAGATTACCGATAGTGCTTCCCAGGAAACAATATAGAGTTGGTGATCTAGTTTGTATTTCATTTAGTTGGGTCATGAAATCAGCGACAATGCCCTTAATCGAAATTTCTGGATAGGTATTCAATAGATTATTTGCAGATTTTTCGATGGCATCTTTACTCACATCAAAAGGAATGTAACAAATGGTATTGATAGCATGAGATGGCAATGCTTCTAATAAAAGTGAAATTTTTGTGCAGTCACCACTTCCAAATTCAACGATATCTGCATCTTCCATAGATAAGCGAAGGCTTTCTGAAGCCTTTTTGATGAGTGGTATCTCAGTATGAGTGAGATAATATTCTTCTAGTTGAGTGATTTTTTCAAAAAGATCTGATCCGTTCCCATCATAAAAATAGATACTGGAAATCTGTTTTGGTGACCTCGTCAGATTATCAAGGATCAGGTGCTCCTCGTCTTCTTTACTTTTTTTATGTAACACATTTTTTATTTGGATTAGTGATTTATGTGAAATAGTGTGTTCCCCCCGCCTGTTATAAGTATATAATTTCATAATGGATCAGTTTTTATTAATTTTGTTTTGGAATACCTGTCTCAAATGAGTTTTTCTTATTTGTCCATTCAAACCAGCCTCCATCATACACTGCAATATGCGGCCAACCCATCAAATACGCATGGAAGAACGCTTCACTTGCCCGCCAACCAGTACCACAATAGAATGCATTATGTTTATCAGCGATGATTCCTTGGTTCTTCCAGATGTTTTGAATCTCATGGAATTCTTTCATGGTATGATCAAGATTACGATAATTTTCCATGTGATAGGCATCACTTCCGCAGTTTCCGAAAACGGCGCCAGGTATTCTTCCTTTTTTCTCAATGTAATGATATCCGCTGACTTCTCCAATATATTCCTTCCAACTTCGAACACTGATCAGATTTTTATTAGCTGACTGAAGATAGTCTTTTGCCTCCTCTGTATCAATTGCAAGTTCTGGATGAACAGGTATTGTTGCACCGAAGTCATTCACTGCGATGGGTTTATAAGGCTCTATGGTTGTCTTATAGCCATCATCACTCCATGATTGCAACCCGCCATTGAGGATGCGAACGTCTTTAACACCTGCATAGAGCATAAGAAAGGCACAGCGGATAGCACCCAGATGTCCTGCACTACTACCCGGAAATGGATCTTCAAAATCTGGTTGGGAGAATCGTCCGTAAACAATAACCGTGGTATCTGTTGTGATTCCCAGTTTGGTAAGCACGTCATTGAGTTCTTCTGGGCTTCGTCGATTCCAGGTTTCTGTGGATTCTAACCAGTTAGTATCAAGTGAGATGGCCTGTGGGATATGTCCTTGTTCATAGTCGGGTTGATTTTGATAATGAACATGACAGATCACAAAGCGATTATGTCCACATTCAGCCGCTGTTTCCGTTGTGATGAGCTCATGGACCCATGATGCAGGAACCAGCTGGCGATACCGGTGAAGATGCTCCATTGGTAAATCTTCTTTTACTGTCCATTCATCAAGAAAATGAGGATAGATATTTACATGTTCAAACCCTGCTCTTTGGAATTGAGAGGCAATAGTTTCAATTTCTTTTTGTTGTGACCCATAGATAATGAGTCTATCATCTGTTTTAATTTCTTTTTCATTTACGATTTCAATCCAGTCTAAGTAACCTGCCCATTTGTATGGTAGACTTTTTGCCCCTTTGATATGACCGCTACGTGTTTCACCCTGCAGTTTCCATCCGTTATATGCATCGATAGGACGAATATCTATTAGGGTGGCCTCATGATTTTTTATCATATCATGAAGATCTTCTGTCGTAACTTTTGTTATATTTGATAGGGTTGATTGCTGGTTCATAGTAGGATATTGAAAAGATTGTATTCTAATATAATTTACTATGTTATTATTTCAGGAGCATAAACAGACAATATTCGTAATTATGTAAAATTATAATAATAACACATGTAACTAATATGAAATTGTAATCATGATGGCACCAATAAAAGATTATAAACCATCTTTTCTATTCATATAGTGGGTCTAGAAATGGTAAAGGCAGTGTGGAAGGATACTGTGTTAGCAGAAAGCGATGATACTGAAATCGTGGAGGGTAACTATTATTTTCCACCGGATTCAGTTAAAAAAGAGTTTTTAAAGGATAGTGATTATCATACCACTTGTCCCTGGAAGGGATTTGCTAGTTACTATGATGTGGTCGTTGATGGAGAGGTCAATAAGGATGCAGCGTGGTATTATGCTGATCCAAAACCAAAGGCAAAGAAAATCAAAGGGTATGTTGCGTTTTGGAAGGGAACCGAAATCGAAGAATAAAAATGTCTGAATTTTGAATGAAACATGTATGAAAAAAATCTTTCCTATACTACGCATTACTTCAAAAAGAACATCAATACTACTGAGTATACTGGTTTTGTCTTAGGTGCAGATGTGGGTGGTACAACGACCAACATCGCCATCGCAGGGTTAAAAAATGAAAAACCTAAGCTTTTGTTCACTCTTGATTTTAAGACGAAAACATTAGCTGGTTTTCTTCCCGCATTGAAACTCACATTAGAGTATGCATCAAAAAGACATTCCATCAAGATTGAAAATGGATGTATCGGGGCTGCAGGAGTGGTTTCACCAGATCATAGTTTTGTTGATCTTACCAACATCCCTTGGAATATCGATACTAAGACGCTTCTTGAAAATACGGCCATGAAATCATTGTTTATCCTGAATGATTTCGTTGTCCTCGGGTATGGAATGAATACTATTGATGAATCAAATGAAGATCAGATTTTGTGCATTCGAAATCCTTCTGATAAAAACAGAAAGAAGACTCGAGTGCTTCTTGGTGCTGGGACAGGACTGGGAAAAACAGTTCTTCGTTTTGATGAATGTGATGGTTTTTTCCATGCCTTTGAAAGTGAAGGAGGCCATGTTGATATCCCAGTTTATAACGAGGATGAATTGGCGTTGATTTCATCTATTCGGAAACGGAACCATCCCGACTATCCAGTATGTTATGAGGATCTTCTTTCAGGCAGTGGATTAGTGGAAATTTTTTCATATTTAAAACGAAATGGACAATTCGAAGAAACAAGCTATACTGAAGAAATAGAGCAATCATCTGAAAAAGCTGCACTGATTGGTAAGTATCGAGAACGGGATCCTTGTTGTAAACAAACGTTTCAAATTCTCACACGATTTTATGCCCGATGTGCAAAGAATATCGCTCTTGATACACTAGCTGGTGGTGGTGTATACCTTGCTGGTGGAGTGGCGCAAAAAAACCCTGAAGTGATCACTTCTGTGGGGTTCATCAATGAGTTTAATCAGAGCTTTATGCGATCTAATTTCTTGAAATCAATACCCTTGTATCTTTTAAAAGAGTATTATTTGAGTCTTGCTGGAGCATGTTTTGTAGCTGCACACGAAGAACAAATAAACAAAAAACAATAGAAATGAAATTTTGTGAAGGTTAAACAATGAAATCAGTAACGATTGATACCAATCATACCCGTCTAACAAGAAATGAATTCAAGCAAGTGCAACCGAAAATTGATCAGGAGATTTCAATTATAAACCAGGCTGCAGAAGGAGCTTATGATGTTGATCAAGCATCTATTAATCTCGCTTTAGACAAGGAGGCTTTGCAGGCTGTCCAGGATTGTGTGCAAAGGAAAAACAAGCTCAATCCCAGTTTATTAGTAGTTGTTGGTATCGGTGGAAGTAACCTGGGAACGCTTGCCTGCTGTGATGCTATTCTTGGTAAAAAACATAATCTAAAAAACCCAGAACGAAAAATTGTTTTTGCTGATACAGTTGATGCCGATCTTCTTTTTGATACCAAACAGATCATCGAAAACGAATTAAATAATCATGAAAAAATCCTGCTGAATGTAGTCAGTAAAAGCGGGAGTACCACAGAAACCATTGCTAATTTTGAGGTATTGTTACAGCAACTTGAAGAAAAATGGAACAACCCAGATGAATCAATAGTGGTCACCACTGATTATCAATCGAAACTTTGGAATATAGCAGAAAAAAAGGGTTATGATCGTCTGCAGATCCCTCAGAAAGTGGGTGGACGCTTTTCTGTGTTTTCACCAGTTGGTTTATTCCCACTAGCAATGATGGATATAGATATTGCTTCACTACTCAATGGTGCTGAGCAAATGAGAACACGGTGTTTACAATCTGATGGAGAAGATAATCCTGCAGCAATGGCTGCTGCGTCATCATTTCTACATTATCAAAAAGGACACAATATCCATGATTTATTCTTATTCAGTGATGATCTAGAATCCATTGGAAAATGGTATCGACAGTTGGTTGCTGAAAGCATTGGCAAACAATATGACCGCGATCAGAAAGAAGTCTTTACCGGGGTGACTCCAACCTATTCCATCGGGTCTACGGATCTTCATTCCGTAGGGCAATTATATCTTGGTGGACCATTCGATAAGTTCACTACCTTTGTTCCCATTGGAGAGAATAAACACACTGTTATGCTTCCCGATTATGATGATTATGCTCAACTGGTGAATGGCATTCAAAACAGATCCTTACAGGAGATCATGGATGCTATCTATCAGGGAGTAAAAACAGCTTTTATGAAAGGTAACCGTGCCTTTATGGAAGTGATGCTTCCGGATAAATCTGAAGCGTCTCTTGGTCAATTCTTGCAATTGAACATGATGCACACTATGATGCTTGGAGGATTACTAAATATTAATCCTTTTAATCAGCCAAACGTTGAGGCATATAAAAAGGAAACCAGAGCGATTTTAGAGAAATGATCAAAGATAGTCAATAATAATATGTTTTATATATTTTATCTTAAACTAATTATAATATATTTCATTGTTTAGATTTCTTTGTCTAAATACTTCTTCATTCGAAGAAAAACATATCCCATAACCTTATATTAAAAACAATCTTCCTATGTCTAGGTTGTTGTTTGGAGATGGAATAATGACTAATCAGTTTGATTTAATTGTGATTGGATCAGGTGCTGCAGCACAAACCGTTATCTATCCATGTGCAGAAGCAGGTTGGAAAGTTGCTGTTGTTGAGGAACGATTGCTTGGTGGAACCTGTGCTCTGCGAGGTTGCATTCCAAAAAAGGTCCTTGTTGGAGCTACAGAAATTATTGATCAGGTCAACAACATGACGGGAAAGGGAGTCTCTGCTGAAAATATTGAAATTAATTGGTCTGAATTAATCAAATTTAAGAAAACATTTACTGATGATAAACCAGACCAGTTAAAACAATCACTCAATGATGCAGGTATTGCTATCTACCAAGGTCATGCATCATTTCTTGATCAACACACTATTGAAGTTGATGGGAAAAAACTGACTTCAACATATTTTTTCATTGCCACTGGTGCGAGACCACGTCCACTGGATATTCCTGGATCAGAACATGTAATCACCAGTGATGAATTTTTCAATCTGATGAAACTTCCCAGCTCTATTGTGTTCATTGGTGGAGGGTATATCTCTTTTGAACTGGCACATATTGCTTCCAGGGCTGGTGCAATGGTTACCATTCTTCATCGCAGCAGCCATCCATTGAGACAATTTGAACCTGATCTGGTTGATTCACTGTTGAAAGCAACGCAGGATTATAGGATTGATGTAGAAACAAACATGCCCGTTAACAAGGTAGAAAAACAGGGAAATAGCTATGTGGTCATTGCTGGTGAAAGCAATAAGGAATTCTCAGCAGATTTGGTTATTCATGGTGCAGGGAGGATTCCAAACATTACGGATTTAGGATTAGATAAAGCACAAGTTTCTACTTCAAAAAAGGGGATAGAGGTTAATAAACACATGCAAAGCCCAAGCAATCCATCTGTTTTTGCTGCAGGTGATGTCTCAGCAAGTGGCCTACCGTTAACACCAGTTGCAGGGGCAGAGGGAAAGGTGGTGGTAAGAAATTTGTTAAAGAAAGGAAAGCATCCTTCAACTATTTCTGTTATTCCTAGTACCTTATTTACTATTCCACCGCTTTCATCAGTGGGTCTTACTGAACATCAAGCAGAAGAAAAGGATCTTTCTTTCCGTGTTAATAGTCAGGATACAAGTTCCTGGTATTCCGCAAAGCGTATTGGTTTGAAATATGCTCGATTCAAGGTAATCATTGATGAGGATACCGATGAAATTCTTGGTGCACATTTGCTTGGGAATCATGCCGAGGAGGTCATCAATATTTTTGCGCTAGCCATGAAAGAACACATCACTGTTACTCAATTAAAAGACATGATCTGGAGCTATCCGACCAGCACTTATGATCTTAACTATATGCTCTAGTATTTCATTGGTATTTTCCCTATGATGTTGGTTCAGCGAGGTTACCAAAGGTCCGCAGGATCAGTTCAGGAAGCGCGGGATGAATGTGCATTCCCTGACCAATAAAACCAATCTGTCCACCAAGTGCCATGGCATTGACTACTTCTTGAATTAAGATGGGAGCATACGGTCCAATGATATGAAATCCAAGGATCTTTCCATCTTCTTTGTTAACGATTGCTTTGGTAAAAGATTGCAGTTCCACCATGGCTTCTCCTTTGGCAACATCTGAATAATGGGCTTTTCCAACTAGAATCTCATGGTTTTGTTGTGCCTGTTGTTGAGTAAGTCCTACACCTGCGATTTGTGGATAGGTAAACACTGCATAAGGGACGGCATCATAATTTAATGAATGCTGATGATCACCGGTTGCATTATGCCAGGCGATGAGAGCTTCCTCGTTTGCTACATGTTTGAACATGTATCTCCCAGTTGCATCACCGAATGCCCAGATGTTTTTCTTACTGGTCTGAAGATATTCATTTACCTTGATATACCCATGTTCATCGACAGTGACCCCTGTGTTTTCCACCTGTAGCCGATCGGCATTGGATGTTCTCCCCGCAGCGATTAAGATATGCTCAGCATGGTGTGTATGTTGTTCTGCTGAATTGGTGTCTCGGCTATGAACTAGGATTCCATCAGATTGTTTTTCCACTGCAAAGACATCCTGATTTGTTTCAATTCTCATTCGTTTTTCCATCGATTGCTGCAATAAAGTAGATATCTCGGGTTCTGCATTGCTCAACAAACGGTTTCCTCGTTGTAGAATGGTAATATCGGTTCCCATCGCTGAAAAAAAGTGAGCGAATTCACAGGCAATATATCCGCCTCCGATAATAATCATACTGTGGGGAAGACGTTTGAGATCAAACACATTATTATTGGTAAGATATTTGACATTCTGAAGTCCTTGTATTGGTGGAATATATGGTCTAGCACCAGAGCCGATAAAGATACGCTTTCCTTTTATCATTTCATCATTAATGGCAATGGTGTAATCATCCACAAAATAACCCTCACCGTTGTAATACTGAAATCCTTTAATAGGATGGCTTAACCCATGTTTCATATGTTCATGACTTTCTATAATTGGTTTTCTCATATGTTTCATGATTCTGTTAAAATCAATTTCAGTGATCTCAGCAGTAATGCCCAGTTTTTTTGCTTCTTGGATTTCCATGATGCGATCCGCTGGATAGATAAGCATTTTTGAGGGAATACAGCCGACATTCAAACAGGTTCCGCCGAGTGGACCTTTATCAACCCATGCTACCTTCTTTCCTTCTTGTAATGCGGCATTGAGGATTTCTCCTCCGGAACCACTCCCAATCACAACAACATCATATATTTTCATTTGATTCACCGAAGCAAAAAAAGATATATCATAGGTGTATAAGAATATCTTCTTTTGCTTTTTTGATGATTTAAACCAATCTTTTTTTAGCTAAAGGGTGTTGTCGTTATGGTATATGCCAGAACTTCCCGAAGTTGAAATGTTCAAACAGTATATCAATGCAACTTCACTTCATCAACGCATTGGAAATGTAACCATCTTCCAGGAAAAGGTTCTAGAAAACATTAACAAAAAAGACCTTAAAGAAAGCCTGATAAATAACACCTTATTAAAAACAAATCGAATCGGAAAATATGTATTCATAACCCTTGAATCAGATTCTGCTTTGGTTTTTCATTTTGGGATGACCGGTTTTGTGAAATATGTCAAAGATAAGAATCAACAACCAGCCCACACTAGAGTATTGCTCTCATTTACAAACGGTTCTCATCTAGCCTATGACTGTCAGCGTTTGTTTGGATTAATCACCATTACCGAAAGTGTTGAACAATATGTTTCAAATAAAAAGCTTGGACCAGATGCGTTAGCAATTTCAAAAAGTGAATTCCTTAAAAATATTGCTTCAAGAAAGGCAAAGGTCAAATCAATGCTTATGGATCAGAAATTATTAAGTGGAATTGGAAATATTTATGCTGATGAAATCCTGTTTCAAAGCAGGGTTCATCCTGAGTTAAAAGTTAATACCCTTTCAAATACAAAGAAAACTCAGATATATGATGCTATTTCTTCTGTATTGAAGACAGCCATTCAGAACAATGCCGATTTCAGAAAGTATCCATCGGAGTTCATCATTCCTCATCGATCAAAAGAGGGAACCTGTCCATTAAATGATAATCATCATCTGAAATCAGTTAAAATTGCGGGACGAACCAGTTATTTTTGTCCAGTTCATCAGAGAAAATCATAGCAATGAAGGCAGAAAAACAGCTGGAAAAGATGACCAGATATATTATCAATGAGGCAAAACAAGACAATCAAAATCATTAAATGATACGTTATATTATTCTTGCTTGAAATCATCATATGTCATCCTTTAAACAGGTTTTGTATTGGTTAATTGCAAACTCTATAGGGGGGAAGAATAGGGTTAAAATCATTGATGAACTATTCAATAAACCACAAAATGCTCATGAATTGTCAGAAAACTGTGGTATTGAATACAAAACTGTTAGATATCATCTCAAAGTGTTAATTGATAATAAATTCATAGATGTTGCAGGGTCAGGTTATGGAAAAACCTATTTCATTTCAGATTTACTCGATGAACATAAGCAGTATTATAACAAAATCTCAGAAAATTTGAGAACAAAATAATTAAAATAGTATTCAATGTAAAGTGATAAAAATGAACGAAAAAGAGATCCTAAAGGATACAGATCGTATTGCTATCAATAAAAAAACAACGATGATAATTATTGGTTTGATAGTTATTGGTGTTATTACCGGGTTGATAGTGAATAGTTATTTTATAACCGAAGCAAATCAGGATATTTCCGAGTGGAATAAAGGAATTGATAAATGGTATGAGCGATGGGAGAATAGATCATGGGGTAATTACTCATGGGAAAATAATTCGTGGGGAAATTACACCTGGGGAAATGAGACCGGAAACACCAATAAAACAATGTATAATGATTCAAATTGGTCTAGTTTTTATCAATATCTGTCACCAATTACCTATATCGATGTAATAATTCCTAGTGTTACCGTTATCTTATTATGTATTAGCTCCTATTTTTTACTCGCCCTCATCGTGACATATATAAAAATTTATAGGAATACGCAGTCAAAATATGTTCTCGGTTTATTATTTGTCTTGATTCCCTTACTAACGGTGGCTGTTTTTTTCATTCGAGTGGTGAAATCCTTGTTTTTTTCCTCTGCACTTGAGTATTCAATGGTAAGTGTTTTTCTTGGGTTTGGTATTGAGGGTATTGGAGGGATGTTGAGTATCATCAGTATCTTTATGATTATCGGGCTTGGTATACTATTATATTTAAGCAATGAGTGAACACAATCGGTATCGAATGTGGTACAATTTGGGAGTGAATTGGAAAAAATCGATATAAGGTATCTAAATCATTTTTAAAATGGAATCTTATATGGATTTACCAATTTCAAGGAAAAAATCAGATGGTTATAATCTGGTCAAGCTTCTGTTAGCATTCATCATTCTTGGTTTTTATGCTCTTATTGGTGGTATGTTTTTTCTAGCTCATAAAATGAAAAACAATGAAGAATAGATAATAACAATAAAAATTTTTTTACGTCTCTTAAACGGTTTCAAAACAATGATAAAGCAGACTGGATTTTCATTCTATGATCAAAGCTATGGATTTCCTAACCACTATACGAACGAGAAGAAGTATCAGAGCGTTTAGCGATGAAAAAATAACTGACGAGATACTGAATAATTGCATTGAATGTGGCATGTATGCTCCATCTGCTGGAAACGAACAACCCTGGCATTTTATCATGATCAAGGACAAAGAGCTACTCACAAAGATTCCAACTGTTCATCAATACGCCGAGATGATGTTTGAAGCTGCTGCTGGTATTGTGGTCTGTTTTGATCCATCACTTGAGAAACACGATCAGATGAGTGTGCAGGATTGCGCAGCAGCCACCCAAAACATTCTTCTTGCTGCACATGCACAAGGACTTGGTGCCTGCTGGCTAGGCATTTATCCCCGGCAGAAACGGATGGAGGGATTTCGCTCCTTATTTCATATACCTGAAAATATCATTCCTTTTGCTGCCATTGCCATTGGAAAACCTGCTGAGGAAAAACCTGATGTCAATCGATATCGATCTGACCGCATTCATCGGGAAACATGGTAAAAAAGAAATCCATCTTATTTCTTCTTTCTATTACTAAGATAGAGTCGATTTGAGGTTTCTAAGCTTACATACTCCTTTAAGAGGTTGATAAGTTCCTTGTCCCATTTGTTTTCTTGAATGATAGTGTTAAGCGCTGAGGTATCAAGTTGATCGACCTCTTTCCATTTTCCCTTTTCTTTGAGTATCTTGATGAGTTGTTTTCGCTTTTTACTGTGTTTTGAGGGAAATTTAAATCGTTCACTCGTTTTGATCCGTACTTTTTGATCTGATCCAAAAACAACCTCAATTTGTTTTTTCTTCGCATAATTGATAAGTGCTTCTTCGATCTTTTCCATTTCAGCATAGAGATCGAGAGTGATTTGTTTCTTTTTCTCTTTTAGTTTAGCATATTGATTCACCAGTTGTACACCGGAATCAGAGAGATACTCATTCTCTGGTTTTTCTTTGAGTTGATAAAGATGTGACCAGGCGGTGCAAATGGGTTTGAATTCACACCAGCCACAGAGGACTGAGGGTTGTGTTGGAAAGGTTTCTGCCTTTTCTATGGTATCAATGAGCTGAATGGTGTCTTTTTTCAATTGCTTGAGTTCTTCATCCGTTCTAGTGGAATCGATTTCTTTATCAAATTTTAAAAAATGCCAGACTAACCGTACATCTTTTGCATCGGGGTAGCGTTCTTTGACTCCAATGGCATAGAGGGCGAGTTGTCGGTCGTTTTCAATGTACTGCGGTAGGGGAAGTCGTGAGTTGGTCTTATAATCATGAATCTCGTAGTAACCATCCTTAATTTCAGTGAGTCGATCAATATATCCTTGAAGCTTGTAACTTCCCTTTTCATCCAGATCAATCAGAATCCGATCTTCGATGGAAATGGTTTTTCCCTGATCGAATGGTTCATATCGATGATAATAATCACGGATATATTGCTCTGCCATCTTAAGATAGTTTTCAGGTCCATATTCTTGCTTCACAATAATGATTTCGTCAGTCCAGTTCTCTTTCCAGATGTGATGTAGATAGCAAATAAGGTCATCAAGATTATTTTGTTTTTGATATTCTAAATCCTTGTAAAGTTTTTCCAGGGTTTCATGAACACAACTGCCTAGGAAGGCTTCAATGGTCTCCTGGATTTCAGTATCAACCTTATCAACATATTTGAGTTTATATTTGTATGGACATTGTTCAAAGCAACTCAGCCTGGAGTGAGAGTACACCACCATAGTTTTGTGTAATGGAATGATGTTTTTAAAATTCTTGGATAGTTGTGAAGGTATTATTGCTTTGTGTGACTAATTGCTAAATAACTACTTCTGTTACAATCATGATGCTTATGGGTTCCATTCATTTTTTTCTTTTATCCATGCAGTGATGTGGACTTGATTTTTTGATAGCGGTGTTCGTCGTACAGAAGTGAAAAGATTCATAAATTATGACTTGTTTTGCGCTTTTAGATATGAGTGAAAGAAAGATCTATTATTCATTTCATGATATGCCATTTGATGAATCGCAATGGAAGGTAAACTCTCCATCTCCCAGGATACGATTCAGTAGGACAGAACTAATTCATATTGTGATTGCCATCGTAATCTTAACCATTGCATTTTCCTTTGCGCTTACTCCAGGTGCAGGATTGCTAAATCTTGGTGGTGTTATTGCTAATCTTCCGCTTTCGTTTCTTGCCATTGTTACAGCGTTTTTTTGTCATGAACTAGCGCATAAATATATGGGTCAAAAATATGGGTATTGGTCCGAATTTCGTATGTTTCCACAGGGCCTTTTGATTGCATTGTTTTTCGGTATATTTCTTGGAGTTGTGTTTGCAGCTCCAGGTGCCGTGCAGATTTATGGGTCACCAAATCGGGATCAGAATGGAAAGATATCCGCAGCCGGGCCTGCCATGAACCTTATTATTGCAGCTATTCTTTTTCCGATCGTCCTCATTGGAGGGGGATTGACTGCTTATCTTATTAGTATGGTGATTACTATTAACGCATTTTTGGCAATTTTTAATCTTCTTCCGTTTGGTCCACTGGATGGTGCGAAGATTTTTTATTGGAGAAAGGAAATTTGGGTGATGTTGTTTTTGATTGGAGTGAGTTTATTAATCGGAAGTTATGTTCTTAGATCGCTTTTGTTATCTTAACCGACAATGAGGAACTAAAAACTTTGTTCAAGATTGCCGTATCGATTATAACCGGTAAAAAAAATTTTATGTATTCATTCTTTTTTCCAAGGATTCATATACTCATGCTTAGATCAAGGGAATAGTCCATATCAAAGTGGTTAAGGGAAATTGGAGGGAGGGGGGGAGAGTTTTTTGAAAAAAAATGTTGTAACGCTTGAAGCGTTATCGGTAATATCTCTCCCCGTGTAAATGTATTATATGATTCCTAGTTTATAAATGTTTACCTATCATTGGTTTAATTTTGGTAAAGTATAGGTAAAATTAAAAATTTTTTATTTCGTTAAGAATGAGTGTATTATGATATTTTGGGTGACGTATCATCCCATATTTGATTATTTGATATATTTTTCTTCCTTTTCAGTTATTTAATGGTAATAATAATCATTGTTATTTCAGATATATTTCAAAAGCAAAGGCGTACAATTTTAAATAGCGCTTCTTTTTTGCAACAATCTTTTCCCCGCTTCGGTTATATGACTCGTTTTGACTCTACCACGTCGCCTCACAACAATTAATCCTCTTTCAGATAATTGTTTCACCCTTTTTGCTGTGGTTACCTTGGTAATGGAAAAATGTTTCCCGATGAGTTTAAAAGAAACCAGCATATTTTGTTTATTCTGTTGATGAATGAACTCTAAAAGATCATAGAGCTTTTTATCAAGGGATGAATCAATACTCTGCTGACGAGGGATCATTTCCAGTTCCTCCTTTAATAAGCGATATTGATTGACAGATAGGATAGATGGATTCACTCGAATGAACAGATAGACCTGATGGCTCGAAATAAGATGGTTAAGTCGATAAATCATTTTCATGATAGCCTCAAATGAAAAAAGTGTCAACAAATAATCCAATCGATCAATGAGGATAACACTTTTTTTCTCAGAAGACACAAATGATTTCACCATATCAATAACTGCTTCTGGATGCTGTGCAGATGGTCGTTTGGAGGAAGAATCGTCAAAATAGACTATCTGTGTATGATCCAAGGTATCACTTTTTTTACGGAAGTCTACAGCATCTCTGGTGAATATCATTCCTTCATGACCCGTCTGAATGAGATTTGAAAAGACAATGAATGATTGTTCATTTGTTTCATCTGCAATCAAATAACTTTTTCCAGAAATCAAGCGACCATGAATATTACTCTCATGGGTGATATCCCGCCCAATGAGAATAAGACCGATCTTTTTGTTTTTCTCATTGACAATAGCTGATCCAACCACTCTGATAAGTTTCTTTTCTTTTTGCTTTGGTCGGATGATGAGATCAAAGGTGTTGGAACCTTCCTGATCACATCGTTGTAACGATTGAATAATCTCAGAATGATTAGAAAAAACGCTTAAAGATGACAGTTTTTTGCCAAATACATCTTTCTTTGATCTATTGGTCAGCTCTTCTGCACGATCATTCCAGAATGTAATTTTGGTATCTATGTCAGTGATTATCACTAGTTCAAGAGTACTATTTATTGCATCTTGAAGATAATTCTTCATGATATTTGTTTCATGTATTGCTTTTTTTAAAGGAGTAATCTCATAGCCTTCAGCAACTAACGATACGATTTGTTTTTCATCATTTTCAACTGGTCTGAGAGAGAAGAGAACAGTGATTTCTTCATTGTTCTTTCCTGTATGTGTTGCCTCAAATCGTTGAACTTTTCCATTTTTTGCCTGGATGATAGCTGTTTGTAATTTTCTTTGTAGTCTTTTAGAATGTGCCCACCAGGGTGTTTTCCAAAATTTTTTTCCTTCTACGGATGCACGAGAAGCATCAATGAACTGTAAGGAGGTCTCATTTGCTTTTAAAAGAATTCCTTCACAATCAAGAATACCAATGAATGTTTCCGGATCATTGAAAATAGCGCGGAGTAATCGGTCACTCTCTCGGAAATCTTCCTCAATGTTTTTCCGATCAGTAATATCAATGATACTGACAATGATACTCTTATCATCAACATAGAGATCTAGTGTTGCTAGAAACCATCTGGTTTCTCCATGAACTAGAAGGTAATATTCAATGGTACGTGGTTTTTTTGTCGCTCGTACCTGTTGAGCTGCCTGTTTATAGGAATTTACAACATTATCTGGTAAAATCTCCTCAATTGATTTGTCAATAAAATCTTCCTTGGCCATATAAAGAGGAAAATTTGGTGGGACATGAGCATCAACAAAGCTATCTCTTGAATTTAGTAAAAAGATAACCTCACTCATTGAAGAAATTATAGATTTAAATTTTTTTTCACTTTGATCCAGTTGTTCTTTTGCTTTTTTTCTTTCAGATATATCTCGAATTGTCATTACTATTCCATTGATTTGCGAGTCAGATAATAAATTGTTTCCTACAGATTCAACATAAACGTACTGATCTTTCTTCGATTTCATTTTCATTTCAATGGGACGTAATGGCTTCTTTGTCTGAATTAATTGGTCGAAATAGTGCTGAAATACATTGATATCATCTGGATGAATAAAAGAAAAAATGGTTTTTCTTTCCAACTCATCCCTTGAATATCCTAGGATTGATTTAGCGGATTGGCTGATAAATCTGATGGTTCCATTTTTTTCCATAATTAAAAAGATATCAGATGAATTTCTGATAAGCCGGTGATAAAATTTTTCTTTGAGTTCTAATTTTTTTTCTTCTTCTTTCTTTTCTTCTGTTAAATCATAAAGATAAACCGCGATTTTATCGACTTTTCCAGATTCATTGATGACAGGTTTGAGAATGGTTTTCCAGTAATGATTCAAATCATGATCTTCAAATACAACGGTCTTTTTTTTATTGATAAGTTCGTTGACAAACACCGTTCTTCTATCGCCGGTATCTGGAGCAAGCAGGTCAAATCCGGATACTCCTATAAGCTCTTTTCTGGTTTTTTGAAAAATCGATGCAAATTGTTTATTTGCATCAACTATGGTCCCATCGGTTAATGCAAGAGCCATGGGATTTGGATGGTAATCGATGAGAATTTCTAGAGATTCCTTCTGTCTTAAATTTGAAATCTTTTTTGAATCAGCCTCGTTTTTAGTTTTTTTTGACATGATACCAAATCTAACAAATCAATGATACATTTTTAGTACATTATAACCATCGTGATATCTATGTTTATTAATAAAACCTCCTTCTTGAGAGGCAATAGACATGAAATAGGGGCAAGCCCCTATGACCCTTTCCGCCTTCGTTTCCTCGTCATGCCCTCAGTAAAATACTTCGGTCATGCCGTATCCTCACTCGGCGGTTTACGTGTAGTTTGTTA
>CAZQMI010000028.1:0-23886 GCA_964594475.1 uncultured Thermoplasmatales archaeon | reverse complement strand
ATATTTTTTGATGATATTACTTCGAATATAATAAGATAATACCAGATGATTTATAACATTTTTAGTCAAGTATTGCTTTTTTTAAAATGAAGAAAAAAAGATATGGTGCTTATCCGAGAGATGGTAAGCACGGTTTAGTGGATAGTGAATACCGAAAGCAGAAAAGGTTATTTTCCTTTGAAATCTGCTTTTCTTTTATCAAGAAACGCCTTCATTCCTTCTTTTTGATCATGGGTTGAAAAGCTAGTGGAAAAATAAGATATTTCAAGGGCGCAGGCGCTGTTCAAATCCACATGTGATCCTTTGTTGACCAGTGCTTTGATAAATGCGGTTTGCACGCTTGATTTTGCTGCGATCTCTGTAGCGAGTTTTTCGACTTCAGCCATGAGATCATCTGCTTCCACGATTTTGTTCACCAGACCAATGCGATGAGCTTCTGCTGCTTTCAGGTTCTTTCCGGTTAGTAAGAGTTCCTTTGCTTTCATCAACCCTACGATGCGAGGTAGTCGTTGGGTACCACCAAATCCAGGATTAATACCAAGGTTGATTTCGGGTTGACCGATGACGGCATTTTTTGATGCGATACAGATGTCACAGGCCATCATAATCTCACAGCCACCGCCAAGTGCATACCCATTGACCGCGGCGATGAATGGAAGTCTAGAGTCTTCGATGTTTCGAGGCAGACTATGACCAAGTTCGGCAAATTCTTTTGCTTCCAGTGGTGTCATCGACTGCATTTGTTTGATGTCTGCTCCAGCAATAAATGCTTTTCCTTCACCGGTGAGGATGGCTGCGTTGATGTTGTGGTCATCTTCAAGATCTGCAACGGCTGCAAGCAGTTCTCGAACGGTTTCCTTGTTCAGTGCATTCAAGACTTTGGGCCGGTTGATCTTGATGATGCCGATGTGATTCTTTTTTTCAAGAATGATATTTTTATATTCCATGAATTTGACCTCCTTTATTTCTTTGAATAATCATAGAATCCTTTCCCGGTTTTTACTCCAAGCATTCCTCCTTGAACCATTTTTTTCAAAAGCGGTGCGGGTCGGTACTTGCTGTCATTGAACCCCTCGTAGAGCACGGTCATGATGTCAAGTACTACATCCAGTCCGATGAGATCAGCAAGGGCCAGTGGCCCCATGGGATGATTCATTCCTAGTTTCATCACGGCATCAATGTTTTCTGCTTCGGCGATACCATTCTGCAGACAGAACACTGCTTCATTGATCATGGGCATGAGCAGTCGGTTGGAAATGAACCCTGGTCCGTCGTTTACCTCAACGGGGGTTTTCCCCATTTGTTCAGCAAGTCGAATCACCAGTTCTGCAGTTTCATCACTGGTCCGCAGCCCTCGGATAACCTCAACGAGTGCCATGAGGGGCACCGGGTTCATGAAATGCATACCGATGAACTGTTCTGGTCTTTCTGTTGCTGAGGCAAGATCGGTGATGGGAATTGTTGAGGTGTTTGAGGCAAAATAGGTTTCTTTTTTGCAGATGCTATCGAGTTCTTTGAAGAGTTCTTTTTTCACGGTGATGTTTTCAAAGATTGCTTCGATTATTAAATCTGCATCCTTAAGATCAGATAGTTTTGTTGTTCCTGATATCCGGGAGATGATTTTTTCTTTTTCTTCCTTTTTCAGTTTTCCTTTTTCCACGCTTTTAGTAAGAAACTTATCAATACGGTAGATGCCGTTTTCGACGTATTCATCGGAGATATCTCGCAGGACAACGGCATGTCCTGCTTGTGCAGCGACTAACGCGATGCCGTGGCCCATTTGCCCGGCTCCAATTACTCCTATTTTTTTAACATTCATGATATTTTCCTCCATAGTTTTATTCTTTTTCAACAATCATTGAGACCGCATTTCCTCCACCAAGACAAATGGTTGCTAGGCCTCGGTCCTTTTTCATGTGTTTCATCGCATGCATCAGAGTGACTAATATGCGGCTTCCACTTGATCCTATGGGATGACCCAGAGCAACGGCGCCTCCATGTACATTGAATTTATCTTTTGGGATGTCAAATGTTTTCATCACTGCTAAGGATGCTGAGGAGAACGCTTCATTGTGTTCTACTAAATCGATATCATCCATGCTCAAATCATGTTTTTCAAGCAGTTGCTTCACTCCAGGTATGGGTGCTTCCATCACGTGTTCTGGTTTCACTCCACTGGTATTGTATCCTTTGATGGTAACCATTGGTGTGATGTCGAGTTCCTCTGCTTTTTCTTTGCTCATCACCACAACTGCTGATGATCCATCAGTAATCTGTGAGGCATTGCCCGCAGTGACCACACCATCTTTTTTGAAGAATGGTTTTAATCCAGCGATTTTTTCCTTAGTGGTCCCGGTTCTGATGCCTTCATCCTTGTCAAAGGTGATAGAATCACCCTTTCGTTGTGGAATCTCAACGGGGGCAATCTCATCGGAAAAATAACCTTTTTCGGTTGCATGTTCTGCTTTTTGATGGCTCCATGCCGCGAATTCATCACATTCCTCTCGGCTGATATCGTTTCGTTCTGCAACGATTTCACCAGTGTTTCCCATGTGAAAATCATTATAGACATCCCAGAGTCCGTCATAGACCATAAGATCTACGATTTTACTATCAAACATGCGCAGTCCATACCGTGCCTTGGGAATAGAGTAGGGGATGTTGCTCATGCTTTCCATGCCTCCAGCCACGATGATATCGGCATCGTTACATTGAATAGCTTGACTGGCAAGCACCACTGCTTTCAGTGACGATCCACAGACTTTATCAACATGCAGTGCTCCTGATTCATAAGGAATACCTGCACCAATTGCTGCTTGTCGGGCCACGTTCTGTCCGTTTCCTGCAGGAACAACACAGCCCATGATCACTTCATCAACGTCCTTTTTATCCACACCCGCCTGTTTGCATGCATGTTCGATGACAATGCTTCCCAGTTGTGGTGCAGAGAAATTCTTTAATGCACCGGCAAATTTTCCCTGTGCAGTTCTAACACCTGATACGATAACTACTTCTTTCATCTATTTTAGCCTCCTCCTATCAAGAAAGTGGTATCTTCAATAGAAAAAGCGTTTAAATGATTTTCCAAAAAAATTGCAGATTATTCAAAAAAGAAGAAATAGGAAAGAAAAAAAGAGGGTTTTATTGTTTCCTAAGTTCCCTTCGGAGGATTTTTCCTGAGATGGTTTTTGGGAGTTCATCCATGTACTCTATGATCCGTGGGTATTTGTAGGGCGCAGTTGTCTTTTTCACGTAATCCTGTAGTTCCGTAGTAAGCGTCTTTGATGGTTTATATCCCTTTGAAAGCACTACAAATGCTTTCACCACGATGCCTCGCACACCATCAGGGTCTGGTGTGCCCACCACGGCACATTCCGCGACAGCATCATGTTCGATGAGAGCTGATTCCACTTCAAAAGGGCCAATCCGGTATCCTGATGATTTAATCACATCATCATCTCTTCCCACGAACCAGAAATAACCATCCTTATCAACAAATCCTCTGTCTCCGGTATAATAATAATCTCCTCGGAAGGATTTGTCCATAATATCCTCATCTTTCCAGTATTCCTTGAACAATCCCGGTGGTCTGCTGTCACCGAGGTAGAGTGCAATGTTTCCTTCTTCATTTGGTCCTAGTTCGTTTCCGTCATCATCAACGATACGCACGTCATGACCTGGGGTGGGTTTTCCCATGGACCCATATTTCATTTTCATGAACGGATAGTTTGAGACTACACATACGGTTTCGGTTTGCCCGTAGAAATCATAGATCTCAAGGCCAAATGCTTCTTTCCATTGTTTAATCACTTCAGGATTTAGTGGTTCACCAGCACTCATGGAATGACGTAAGGATAGATTGTATTTTGAAAGATCTTGTTGAATCAGCAATCGGTATACAGTTGGTGGTGCACAAAACGTAGTCACCCCGTATTTTTCCATGGCTCGCAGTAGTCCATCAGGGTCAAATCGACCTGGTGTTTCCCATTGAATCACAGCAGCTCCTGCAATCATCTGCCCAAACAGTTTCCCCCAGGCAGCTTTTGCCCATCCGGTTTCTGAAACTGTCCAATGCAGGTCTTTTTCAGTTAGCGCCTGTGCGAAACGGGCGGTGACCTCATGACCAATAGGATAGCTATGGGTGTGAAGCACCATTTTGGGATGACCAGTTGTTCCAGAGGTGAAGTAGATTAGCATGGGATCAGTTGATTTGGTCTTCCCGATCTTTTCCTTATCAAGGCCACTGGTGACCTCGTTCATTTCCTCATCATAGTTATACCAGTTCGCTCGTTTCCCATCCACTAGCATCATATGTTTCAATGTAGGACAGTTCGGTTTCACAGATTCAACAGCGTCAGCATGATCCAGATCGGTGAGCACCATTGTTGCCTCTGCCCTGTTAATCCGGTATTCAATGTCTTTTTGGGTGAGAAGCACTGTTCCCGGCATGGGGATCACACCAAGTTTAAACATTCCGATGAGCGCGATGTACCATTCCGGGATGCTCTGTAGAATCACTAACACTCGGTCTCCTCGTTTCACACCGATGTTCTGCAGCATATTTGCGAATCGATCGGATGCTTTACTGAGATCATAAAAAGTGTGATAGCGGTCATGTTTTCCGGTTCGATCGATGGAGATAAGGGCGAGTTTGGTTCGATCCTCAGCCCATTTATCGACCACATCAAAGCCGAAATTATAATGCGTGGGTACTTCCCATTTGAAGTTTTTATAGAGTTCATCATAATCTTTTATTTCTTTTACCGTCATTGCTTTTTGTGCCATTGTACGTTTACTCCTTTATCTCTTCTTTTATTCTTATAATCCAAGTTGCCGGGCAATCACCATGCGTTGCACTTCACTGGTTCCTTCTCCAATGGTACATAGTTTGATATCTCGGTAGTATCGTTCTGATGGGTATTCTCTTGTATACCCATAGCCACCGAGGATTTGGATTCCTTTCACGGTTGCTTGCATGGCTTTTTCTGATGCAAACAATTTCGCCATGGCTGCTTCCTTGGTAAATGGTATGTTTTTATCTTCCATATCCGCTGCCCGGTAGACTAGTAATCGTGCGGCATCAATATCTGTTGCCATATCTGCTAACATCCATTGTATGGCTTGGTTTTTACCAATGGGTTTTCCAAATTGTTGTCGTTGTTTGGCATATTCTAATGCATCTTCAAACGCCCCTCGTGCAATGCCAACGCTCATGGCACCAATTGCGGTGCGTCCCCTGTCCAGGATGTTCATCGCACCAATAAACCCCTTGCCTTTTTCATCAAGCAGGTTTTCCTTTGGGATTCGGCAATCCTCAAGAATGAGCTCTGCAGTATGGCTTCCACGCAAACCCAGTTTATCTTCAAGTTGTCCGACGGTGAAACCTGGGGTGTCACGTTCAACGATGAAGGCACTGATACCTCTTGCTCCTTTGTCTTTATCGGTTTTGGCCATCACTGTGGTCACCCAGGCGATATCACCGCTGGTGATGAATTGTTTGGTTCCATTTAGCACCCATTCATCTCCATCTAGGACCGCGGTGGTCTGTGTGGCACTGGCATCTGACCCGGCATTCGGTTCAGTTAGAGCCCAAGCAGCAAGTTCCTCACCACTGCAAAGCTTGGGTAAGTACTTTTTTCGTTGCGTTTCAGTTCCTTTTTCATAGATATGACCAACCCCGAGGCTGTTATGTGCTTCTACGTTCAGCCCGGTTGATCCGCAGGCTCTAGAGATTTCTTCAAGGGCGATCATGTAACTGATTCGGTCGATTCCTGCCCCTCCGTATTCTTGGGGAACAGTCATGCCCATCAGCCCCATCTGCCCCATTTTTCTATAAAGCTCCTCGGGAAAATATTCCTCTTTATCGATTTTTTCTGCGATCGGTGCAATGTTTTTATCGCAGAATTGACGAATGGTTTTTTTAAATAATTTTTGATTATCGGTGAGATTGAAATCCATGTTGAATCACCAGACCCGTCATCCATTCATTCTGTAAAAATCTTTAGGTGGTTTCCTACGGCATAAGTCGATATAATTTAGTGTTATGAAAATGGCATCTTTTAAAAGGAAAAAAAGGGAAAAGAGATGCCTTCTACTAAGGCAATAATTTGATCATATATGATCATTAGCAGGAACTATGCTCGATGGCATCATGCGGACAGGCGGCAACACAGGCACAGCATTCAATGCATTCACTAACATTGGTGCAGACTGCTTTTTCGTTTTCCAATGAAAAAATATCCACTGGACAAGCGGTCACACATTCTCCAGCACCAGTACATGTGTCATAATCGACGATGATGTTGATATCTTCTTCTTTAAATTCTTTTTTTACCATAGGTAAACCTCGTTATCTTTACAAATCCGCTTGATAGAATTTATTATCTTAACTTTTTCGGTAATTTTTGGCGGAGTTGGTCTTTTGCGATATCTCGCAGTTCCACCTTCCTAACTTTGCCACTTGCCGTCATCGGAAACTCTTCAGTAAAAATGATGTATTTTGGAATTTTAAAACGTGAGATACCTTCCTTGCAGTAATCTCTAATCTCATCTTCTGTTGCTTTTTTGCCTTCGATGAGTTTGATGAATGCACAGACTTCTTCCCCATATTTTTCACTGGGCACACCTACTACGGCAACATCATGTATTTTTTCATTAGTATACAGATATTCCTCTATTTCTCGAGGATAGACATTTTCTCCACCTCGGATGATCATATCATCGATTCTTCCTTGAATACTAAAATATCCTTCATTGTCTTTGACTGCTTGATCCTTGGTATGAAGCCATCCGTTCTCTATGGTTTCTGCGGTTTTATCTGGCATCTTGTAGTATCCTTTCATGATTCCATATCCACGGGCAACCAGTTCCCCAGGTTCGTTTGGGGGCAGGTCTTCACCGGTTTCCGGATCAATGATTTTCACTTCGATGTTAGGAAGGGCTTTGCCTACGGTTTCCACTCGTTTTTGCACGGGGTCATTCCGTCGGGTCTGGGTGAGCACTGGTGATGCTTCTGTTAATCCATAGGCGATGGTGATTTCCTCCATGTGCATATTGCTCATCACCTCAACCATCACTTCTATTGGACAAGATGCGCCAGCCATAATACCGGTTCTCAAACTGGAGACATCGTAGTCCTTGAAATTAGGATGCCGCAGTTCAGCGATAAACATGGTAGGAACTCCTTGCAGTGCAGTGCATCGTTCCTTTTCAACCGCAGTGAGTACTTGTTCTGCATCAAAGATTTCAATGGGAACCATGGTTGATCCGTGCACTACACAGTTCAGGGTAGAAAGCACACACCCAAAGCAATGGAAAAACGGAACTGGGATGCACATCCGATCCAGTTCAGATAACCCCATTGTTTCTCCGACGTAATAGGCATTATTTAAAATATTATAATGTGTGAGCATCACTCCTTTGGGAAAGCCAGTGGTACCGGAGGTATATTGCATGTTGATAACATCATCTGGATCAAGTGATTGCTGTCTTCTAATAAGGTCTTCATCGGAGATTTGTCCGCTCATTTTAAGGATGTCTTCAAACTGAAAGAGACCTGGATACTCCTTTTCACCGATATAGACCACATTTTTCATGTATGGCAGTTTTTCTGAATCGATTTTTCCTGGTTCAATATCAAATAATTCTGGGAGCACCTTATAGAGTTGATCAACATAGTTGACATCTTTGAAGCCATCAACCAGGAAAAGAGTGGTTGAATCGGATTGTTTAAGTAAATATTCCAGTTCATGTGATTTATAATAGGTGTTCACGGTAACCAGAACCGCTCCTACTTTTGCTGAGGCAAACTGCAGTAGCACCCATTCTGGGATGTTATAGGCCCAGATGGCAATGTGATCACCTCGTTTTATCCCCAGTGCCATAAGGGCTTTGGCTAGTTTATCTACCTTTTTTTTAAATCCTTTATAGGTCAATCGAAAACCACGATCTACATAGACAAGTGCATCATTATCTGGGTAGTTGGACGCGGTTTCATCAACTATATCTCCGATGGTTTTTGAAATCATATTTTGCTCCCCTTTTCGTGCAATAGTGGATAGGTTATTCATTGTTTGGATGAGTATTCAAAACGGGTATCAAGGAATTTCTAATAAACATTATCCTTTATTTGATAAAGAATCTGGAATGCAAGCTTTTTTTAAGATGAACTGATTCAACCTGCATTGGGGAATAATATGAAGGTCATTGCAATTAATGGAAGTGCTCGTAAAGATGGAAACACAGCGATGCTGATCGAAACCGTGTTTGAGGAATTAAAAAAAGAAGGGATTGACAATGAAATGATTCAGCTTGCAGGTAAGACCATTCGCGGGTGCGCTGCCTGTGATCAATGTTATGTAAATAAGGACAATGAATGTGCAATTAAAAACGATGAGGTCAACACCTGCATTGAAAAAATGAGAAACGCTGATGGAATCATACTTGCATCTCCAACCTATTTTTCAAATGTTTCAGCTGAGATGAAAGCTTTGATCGATCGAGCCGGTCGTGTTGGTCGAGCAAATAATAATTTATTTAAGAACAAGGTTGGTGCGGCAGTTGTTTCCGTGCGCCGTGCTGGGGCGATTCATGCGTTTAATTCCATAAATCATTTCTTTTTCATTGAGGAAATGATTGTTCCCGGATCAAGTTATTGGAATATTGGTATAGGCGGAAAGAAAGGTGATGTGAACAATGATACGGAGGGATTGAAAACCATGAAGAAGTTAGGGAGACAGATGGCTTGGTTACTGAAAAAATTACATGAAGTACATTCATCTTAATCGATTATCATGAGCATGGTGTCTTATATCAGCGGTAAAATACTCACCCCTGATGGATTTCAAAAGGGATTTCTCAGTCTTACTGATGATGAGGAAATCGTTATAGAAGAGGGTTCCCCACCAGTCCGACCTGTGCAGAAGGGTCTTATTATCCCCACAGTGGTTAATGCCCACACGCATATTGGTGATACCTTCGTTCGTAATCGAGGTCTAGAACTCCCCCATGATCTTGAGCAGTTGGTTGCCCCTCCCCATGGATTGAAACATCGATTACTGAAAAGTGTTTCAAATGATGAGATTCGTCAAGGTATAACAGCTGGACTAAAGGAGATGATCAATGGTGGGACCTATTGTTTCTGTGATTTCAGAGAAGGAGGGAAGAGGGGAGCGCAAGTCCTGATTGATCAAGCAAAAAAACAAGCAATCACTCCTATGATCTATGGAAGGCCCAGGCTGTTACGTTTTGATAAAAATGAACTTCTTAATCTTTTTCCGGTCATTGATGGAATTGGGATTAGTAGTATTTCCGATTGGGAACCAGATGAGCTTGAATCCGTGATTGATCTTGCACAGAATCATGATATACCGGTTGCGTTTCATGCGAGTGAAAGAATCAGAGAGGATATCGATCAGATCTTATCCTATAATCCAGCCTTCTTAATACACATGATTAAAGCATCAAAAAATGATTTTCTTAAGGTAAAGGAGCATGATATACCAATTGTGATCTGCCCACGGTCAAATAGCTTCTTTGGACAACGACCGCCGTATGAATTGATGAAAAAAACCGGGGTCGACATGGTACTGGGAACAGATAATGCCATGCTTCATTCATTAAGCATTCTGGATGAAATACGGTTCATTCGACGTGATTTTCCCAAGATGTTTTCTTTTGAGGACCTCTTGTTGATGGCTACCTATAAAGCAAGGAAAGCTTTAAATTTAAAGGACGGTATTCCTGGTTCCAATTTCCCAACATCCTTTCTTGTATTGGATGTATTGACAGGAGAACCAATTGTTACCTCTTTCAATGGTTGAGAGGGATGAATCATGAATGTAGAAGAGATAATGTCTAAGGATGTAGTCGTTGGCTATGTTCCTGGAACCGTCGAAGCAGCATTGAAGACATTGGCTGAACATAATATTTCAGGGATGCCTATTCTTAAGAAAGGAACAGATCAGATGGTTGGTGTAGTGACTCGCACCGATATTTTTCGAAATTCCGATGAGGATCAGCTGGCCATGGTGATGAATGATGATTATTATTTTTTGAAAAAGGATGATCCCATTGAAAAAGCAGCAGAATTGTTTTATGAAAAACGAATCCATGGACTACCGGTTATAGGAAAAAACAAAACCTTGTTAGGCTTGCTTAGTCCTGAAGATATTCTCAAGGAATTAATAAAATTGGACCATGATGATGTAGCAGAGCAACATGTTAATAAACTCGTGGTTCCGGTGTATATTGAAACCCCCATCCATGTAATCATGGAAATTATCAATGTCACTAATGAAACCGCTTTACCTGTGCTTGATGATGAGTTAAAGGTGACGGGTATTGTCACCGATGGTGATCTTTTTCAACATAGTCAGATTAAGGAAGGGATTTCTCAATCCGACATGGGAATCGGTGATGATGAGGATCAGTGGACCTGGGAAGGAATTCGGGATACAGTGAGAATGTATCATGCCACTTCAGAAGTGGAACTGCCTCGAGTTCCGGTAAAAGAAGTCATGGTTAAAAAGGTGAAAACAGCTACCAAAAACACTCCGGTCTGCGAACTGGCAAAGATGATGTTGAAAAGGAAGATTTCAAATATTCCTATCGTTGACTCACGGAACAGATTGAAGGGAATGGTCAGTGATTTACAATTGATGAAATGTCTGTATTCATAAAGAAAAACAATATCAATAAGGGAACGGACAATTTGTACAAGTAAATGGAGTTTTTCAGTTATGCCTCAGGATATATATGATAAAATAATGATGCTAGCTAAACGAAGAGGATTTTTATATCCCGCCTATGAAATCTATGGTGGATCAGCGGGGTTCTATGATTATGGTCCATTGGGGTCTCGTCTGAAACAAAACATTGAGAATCTGTTTCGAAAATATTATTTGTTGAAGGATCGTTGTGTTGAGATTTCAACCCCCACCATCACCTTGTATGAGGTGTTGAAAGCATCTGGTCATGTTGAGGAATTCACCGATCTCACCGTTGATTGCAAGCAATGTAATACGTCTTTCAAAGTCGAAGATATCATAGAGGATGATGTTAGCGTAAGGAAAGCATTGGACGATAATCAGGTGATATGTCCAAGCTGTGGAAATACACTTAAGGATGCCTACCCAGTAAATCTGATGTTTGCTACTACCATAGGCATTGGGAAGACCCGTGATGCCTTCCTTCGACCAGAGACTGCACAGGGAATCTTCACTGGTTTTCATCTCCTTTATCGATATGGTCGTGAGAAACTTCCTTTAGGTGTCATTCAAATCGGGAAAGGCTATCGCAATGAGGTATCCCCTCGTCAGGGTCCCATTCGCATGCGTGAGTTTTCCATGATGGAAGCTGAAGTGTTCTTTGATCCGGAAAACAAGAATCATGAACAGTTTGATGCAGTAAAAAATGAAATTCTGTATCTATATGATAATGTCAATGAAAAGAAGCTATCCTTAGCTGAAGCAGTTGATAAAGAGGTGATCAACAATCAAGCCCTTGCCTATTACATGCATTTAACCCAATCATTTTTGCTGGAAGCTGGAGTGGATCCAGAAAAGTTTCGCTTTAGAAAACATGCTGATGATGAACTGGCTCATTATGCCCAGGAATGTTGGGATGCAGAGCTTTTCAGCGAACGGTTCGGTTGGGTTGAATGTGTAGGTATCGCTGATCGATCCGCTTATGATCTCAGTGCGCATATAAAGGCATCAAAAACGGATATGTATGCGTTGCGTCGATATGATGAACCAAGAGAAGAAAAGCGACAGGTGGTGGAACCGGATATGGCGGTCCTTGGTCCACGATTCAAAGGTAAAGCAGGAAAAATGAAGGAAATCCTTGAAAACACTGACCCTGCTGATCTAAATAATGGAACCATTGAGGTTAACGGAGAACGGATCAGTCTAGATGAGGATTGTTATAAGGTTGTTGAATCAGTTGTCACTGTCCCTGGTGAGAAATTTGTTCCCCATGTCATTGAACCTTCATATGGTCTGGATCGGATTTTATATTGTATACTTGAGCAGAATTATCAGGAAATCGAAAAGAAAGGTGAAAGTTATCGATTGTTAACACTTTCTTCAGCTATGGCGCCGATCAAGGCTGGAGTGTTTCCCTTGATTAGTGATAATCGATTAGAGGAAAAGGCAAAACAGATTGATCAATTACTGCGTAATGCTGGGGTATTGACCATCTATGATGATAGCGGGACCATCGGTCGACGCTATGCTCGTATGGATGAAATCGGTACACCTTTCTGTATCACCATTGACCATGACTCCCTTGAAGATGAAGCAGTGACCGTAAGAAATCGAGATACCACGGATCAAAATCGAGTGTCTATCTCTGATCTTGTCGATTATCTTTTGCCCCTGTTAAAAAATGAAAAATGATGATTAGAACGCATTGGCTGTTTTGTCAATGATTTCTATCATCTGATCGACTTCTTCTTCACTGATGACCAGTGGTGGTCTAAATCGAATGGTTTTCGCACCACAACCCAGAACTACCAGTCCGTTTTGATAGAGCTTGTTTTTCATCTCATTTCTTTTTGCTGGGGTTTTGAGATCAAATGCACACATTAGACCTTGTCCTCGAGCATTAAAGATTATTTCAGGGTATTTCTCTGAGAGATCAATGAGTCCCTTTTGCAGGCGTTTTCCTTGCTGTTCAGCGTTTTCCAGGAGGCGTTCTTCGTGGATGATTTCGAAGTATTTTTGAGCTCGGACCATGTCCACTAGGTTTCCCCCCCAGGTAGAGTTGATCCTGCTGCTGACCGTGAACACGTTGTCCTTGACTTCATCGACTCGACTGCCAACCATGATTCCGCAGACCTGGGTTTTTTTTCCAAAGGCAAGGATATCTGGTTTCACATCGAAATGTTCATGGGCCCACATTCTCCCGGTTAATCCTGCTCCGCTTTGTACCTCATCGACCATGAACATCATATCGTGTTCATCACAAAGTCGTCTGAGTGCTTTGAAAAAGGATGTTCGAAAATGATTATCACCACCTTCTCCCTGGATGGGTTCGATGATGAGAGCTGCGATATCATCAGGGTTTTCTGCGACAGCTTGTTCGATTTCAGTGATGGCTTGTTGTTCGAGTTCTTCAACCTCTGCAATGTGTTGGTCAGTGAGTGGGAAGGTGATGCTGGGATTGATGATTCGTGGCCATTTCAACACTGGAAAATATTTGGTTTTATTGGGATCAAAGGTATTGGTCATGGGAAGGGTGTAGCCGGTGCGACCATGAAAGGCATCTTTGAAATGGATGACCTGGGATCCAAGGGTTTCTTTTTTTCCCTGATCGATGTTTTTGCGTACTTTCCAGTCGAATGCTGTTTTTAATCCGTTTTCCACTGCGAGTGATCCGCCGCTGATGAAAAAGAGATGGTTGAAATGATCTGGAACCGCAAGTTTTCCGAAGGTATCTACGAATTCTGCCATTTCTTTGGTGTAGAGATCGGAGTTGGTTGGTTTGTTGACCGCAACAGTTCCGATGTGTTTGATGAACTCAGGGTTGTTCAGCTTGGGATGGTTGCAGCCTAGTGGTGAGGAAGCAAAAAAGGAGAATCCGTCAAGTAGGTATTTATCTTGTTTGGAATCATAGATCTGAAGTCCTTTGCTTTTCTGAAGATCTAAGACTAGGTCGAATCCGTCGACGAGCATGTATCTGCCTAGTGTTTTATGGACATTGTGAGGAGTTATTACCATCGCTGTTACCTCCTTGCGGAACTGAACATATTGATTGCTGTGAAACGGGTTATTGGTAACGGTTATAAAATGATATCGGTCAAGCTAAATAATATTTAAAAATTGAACAGTTTTAAGGCTAGATTGAGTTGTTAAACACCTCAATGAGAAATGATACTAGTGGATGATTATAAAACATTGAGAACAAACTGGATAGAAATTGTTTTTGTTTGCTTGTTCGGAGGGAAACGGATATGATGCTTTGATCCCCGGGTTGGTCATCATTGACGAGGGTGATACCGCCATGGTATTGTCTCCATTTTTGTTCGGGAACCGTGCATTGAACAGAAATCGTTACAGGACCATCTTCGGGAGTAAGTCCTGTTCCATTGCTGGGTGTGATCTGCCAACTTCCCCAATCAGGAACGTTTTTTACATGCCAGTTCAGCCGTGATCCGACTGTTCCATTGTTTATCACTTGAAAGCTTTCATTGATAACGACTGCCGCATTTACCTTCGGTAGGGTTATCGATCCAATGGTGATTAGATCTGAAGTACGAATGAAATCCATGATATCGACGATGACACCTTCCATGATATTGAGTTTGAAGGGAATCTCATCTGGGATTTCATACCAGCCATCATATCGTCCGCCATACCCAAAATTCAAATGGTAAAACCCATCGGTATTGTAGCCATCAATGATCAGATTATGTCCAGTTTGCCAATCCTTGTCAACAACGGCGAGGTGAACGGGTTGGGCTTGTTTGATATCATCAATGACTTCCTGGTAGAGTGCTTGGGTGTCCTCTTGAAGCAAGCGGGCACTTGTGCAGTTGAATTTATAATAGGACTGATAGATCTGATCAATGCCGTAGGTTCCTGAAACCTTTGAACTATAAACTTGTTCTGCTCCAACGCCACAGGCAAATGTAAGTGCAGCCTTGTCATCATCGGTTAAGGCTATGTTTTCATCATAATGTTTGCTGACATTTTCTAGATAGGTGTTGAGAGTTGAAAAATTGGGAAAATCATATGTCTCAAAATCATCATCAATTATATAGGTTTCAAGATATTCATGTAGGTAGTCATCATCATCGGTGAAAAAGACCTGATTGATGGTTTGATGATAGTTAAGAATTTGTGCCATGGCCAGTGCCGGACAACCGGCGATACTTCTTTTTCCCGTGGTATGATCCATGGGACAGAAGTTTTTGTATGGTTTGTTTTGATGCCAGGTGGTTTCGATCCATCCTTCGGTTGATGTCGACCCTTTGGGGGGCCATTGTTCACCAACTAGTAAAGGATTGAAAGCATGGTCATGTCGCAGGAGTTGATGCCATTGTCGCTGATGGTGTTGTTTGATTTCCAATGATATCATTTCAAGGTAAAAATATCGGTTTTGAAGATCATGTTGGATGAATGAAAGAAATGGATTACTTGATGATCCATCATTACATGGGTTATTAGTAAAGGAATAGGCTAGGATTGGTGGGAGATCTTTTGAATTGGTAACGATGATATAACCAGTCGGCAAAAGTGGGAATTGATAGGCAAGAAGATTGTCATTTGAAGAATCCATAATTTTTTTTGCAGCTAATAGTGAATGGGTATTCTTTTTCCCATGGGAAGCAAGCATTGATTCACCAATTTGAGTTGCCTCTGATAGCGTTATAGTTCCTGTTTGGTCATCCTCTGTTAAAGAAAGCGGTAACGCTTGATGAAGGGGGATGAGAAAAAAGGAAAAAACAATGATAAATAAAATGAACATGCTTTTTTTCTTCTGAAGAAGTTGCTTCTGGGTTTTTATCATCATTAATATTAATCATCTTTTAGGATATAAATAATTGCTTTGGTAAAAAGGGGGAGGTGAGAGCAGGAAAAAAAGAGGGATGGGAGGGTTTGTAATCCTGCTCTCTGACCTGCATATGTGATGGAGGCATTTCAAGAGGCTTTTTCGTGAAGGGAAACCATAGTTATTTCACTGAGATCATCAAGGTGATGCACCCCAATGGTTGATGATGAAATGGTATAGAGCACATCATCGATGTAGACTGAGCGAGTGATCGAGGAATCATAGGCAGGATAAAAACCGCTTTTCATCATTTCTGACTCTTCGAGATGGGAGATGGTTCCTTTAAGTGTAAATCCTTCATTTAAGGTAACTTCATAGACGTATGCTCCCTGGAATGTGAATTCTCCATAGGTGCTTCCTGTGTAGTTATCATATTGTTCCTTGATGTCTTCAGGAATCTCATAGAGACTGACCGGGATGACCAAAAGTTCTTTTTCTCTGTCAAAGAGAAATGCTTTGTGATCATAAAGCGCAGGACTACTGGTGCCTCGATCACCGATGATAACTTTTGAAAGTTCTGTTGGATTACTCACATCAGTAACATCAAAAATCGCCATTTTCACTCCTTGATACCAGGCGAAATCAAGGTTACGCATGTTTTTTTCTTCACCGAGTGCTTCCACGGTTTCTTTGCCAATGCCAATGATGTGATTATCATCAAATGGATGTAGGTAATCAGAGTATCCTGGTATTTTTAGTTTCCCGAGAATTTCTGGATTGAGAGGATCAGAGAGATTAATGGTAAAGAAGGGATCGATTTTCTTAAAGGTTACTAGATACGCTCGTTCTCCCATGAATCGAGCGGAATAGATGCGTTCACCTGGTGCGATGTCTTCTATAGAGGAAATCTGTGTGAGGTCTTCATCTAGGATGAAGATGTTGTTTGTTGATTGATCCTCCTGGTTCCATATAGTGCCAATAGTAGTTGCAATTCGGAAGTATCCATCATGTTCATCCATGGAGAACTGGTTGAGAATGGTTCCTGGGACTTCTCCCTGTGCAATATATTCGATGTCGTTTTCAATGGATATTTTATGTATGATGGTTGATGCTTCGGAACTTGAGGTCATGGTGAAGAAACCTGGAGTGTATTCGTAATGGTTGCTGGCAAGATAAATAGCTTGATGTGAAACATACATGGTTTGTGAATGTCCCAAAAGAAAACTCTTTTGTTCGACCTCTGAAGGATTAGTGACATCAAAGCTGATTACATGAGTCATGGTGTCTACTTTGTCTGGTACATCAACATAATAGATGCTATCTGGATCAATCATGGCAGCGTCATTATCGATGGTAAGCTCTGGGACGCGAAGGGTTTGGTTTCCCTGAATTACAGGGTAGAGATCGTAGGCGTATTCGATACTGAGCAAATAAATCATATCATCAATCATTCGGGCATCATAGTATGATCCATCGATTTCAATGGTATTTTCTAGGATAGGGTTATAACGATCGGAGATATCATAGATTTTAACGGCGGTCTTGGGAAACATTGGTTGGTAGTAAGAGAGTTCTGCACTTGCTTTTTCTTCATAATGCATTGGTTGTGAGTATCTCTCATAGAAGATGATGAGAGTATCATCATTGATAAACATACCATATAAATAAGTTGATTCATTGAAATTAATGGTTGAAAGAAGCCTGCTTTCTTCTGCAGGATAGGCATTAACAATATAGATATGGGGGGAAGAGATCACATAAAGGTAGGTCCCATCGGTTTTCACGATATCTGGTTCATCGATACCGGTGACCTGTATATTGGTTTCGGAGTAGTCAGTTGACCCAGTGGGGGCACTATCTGATGAACTTGATTCCATAACGATATTTTGTCGTCCGGATCCTGATTTGGCATCATCCATTCCAATATAAAATGAGTGGGATGATTGATTATTAACATCAGCTAAAAATGATCTGAGTTCATCATAATCTGAGAAGGTATCAATGGCATAGGTGTATTTCCCCGTTGTATCCGGAAGAAACAGAGTTGCAATGGCTGCAATGCTGAGCACAGAAACGATAAATAAAACAAGGGTCTTATTGATGATTGTTGATTGTTTCATGTTCATTCCTCTTTTTTTTATTTGTCCATTGTGTTGTATGTCCAGATTCTATTATATACTCTCTGAAAACGTTTGGAAAAAACCGAATAGATATTTATCTCTTCTAAATAGGACATCATTACTTCTTTTTTTGTATTACCAATAATAGAATCGAATACTAAATATTTAAATGGGAATATTTGATATTGAATATTAAAAACATCGTTATGGGAGGTAAATCAGAGATGAATAAGTCCATGAAGGGGAGGTTTTGTATAATTGTTGTGATGCTGTTGTTTTTTGGGATTAGTGTTCAATCGATTAATGGAGATTCTTTTTCTAGTATTATATCTCAAAAGAGTACTTCATCTGTATCTCCAGGCGATCATGAAGGTTTGATTTTCGTGGACGGTCGAATAAGGTCCTATCGGTATCATATTCCTCAATCCTATGATGGAGAAAAGGTTCCCTTGGTATTGGCATTACATGGTTGGCCATCAAATTCATATCGATTTAAATGGGCAAGTGAGTTAAGTGAGAAATCTGAAGACGAAGGTTTTATTGTTGTCTATCCAAATGGCCATGTGATATACTCATATATTCCAAAGTCTGTTCATAATTATATAAGAAAAGTTCAGGGTGAAAATATCAAGGCTCCCTGGGAATTGGGATGGAATTTTTGGGATCAAGATCTTAATCCATCGGATGATGTATCCTTCATTGATGCGTTGATTTCCCAGTTTGAAAATAAATTCAACATTAATAGCTCAAGGATTTATGTTTGTGGTATCTCAGGTGGTGCTTGTATGTCTTTTCGTCTGGGAGCAGAACTGGCCCATCGAATTGCTGCAATTGCTTCAGTTGCAGGAACCATCGGTGGGATTTGGGATGTGGCTGAACCGGATGATTCATTGCCGCAGTATGTGATCCCTGACCCTTCCAGTTCATTACCTGTTATTATGTTTCATGGAACCGCTGATGATGCAGTGTATTATCATGGTGGATGGAGACATGGAAATGAAAGCATTAGAATTCATCCTTATGGCCCCAGTTCCTGGATTTTTTTAATGTCAGTTAATGAATCTGTTTCATTTTGGGTTGATCATAACAATTGTAATCCTGCTCCAATCGTTGAATATAAGCTTGATGACACCGTCATTAAAGAAACATATGAAGATGGCGATAATGATTCGGAGGTTGTATTATTCACTGTTGTTGACGGTGAACATGTTTGGTTCGGATCAAATAATCACCGAGAACCTTGCAGGAATTTCATCAATGATGAGATGTGGGAGTTCTTTGAAGATCATTCAGGAAAATAAATTTGGCTATATATTGCCATTGTTTTCTAGAAGGAAAGAACCTTATGTCCATTAAAAAAATATATTGAAATAAAATTACTGCTTTAATCTTATCCATTTTAATGGAAAAAAATGGATAGAAGTTGGATATGTATTTATCCAAAATTTACTATGGCCTCATTTGACCAATTATCACTTCCATCTATTTCATGTATTTGATAGGTGTAAACACCATTACCCACATTATCAGTGGCATCAGTATAGGCGCCATCATTCTGGGTAGTCATAATCAATATGCCATTTCGCCAGATTTCAACCTGATCTGTTGTTGCTCCATCCCAAGTAAGATCAATGTGATGACGTCCCTTTACCTTATAACCACTTGCAGTGAGCGTAATACCACTTGAACTACTTGATACCGTAATGGTTTGTGATATGGTATCAGTTTCCCCATCATCATCTGTAACAGTCAGAGATATAGTATATGTTCCTTCTGAGTTAAATTGATGAGTTGGATTCTGATCAGTGCTAGTAGTTCCATCACCAAAATCCCAATCCCACGATACAATAGAACCATCATTATCAACTGATGCATCCTCAAAATAAACGATATCAGTCGGAGTCGGATTTGATGGTGTAAACGTAAAATCAGCGGTCGGTGGTTGATTGGTTGTACCACTGGTAACCGTAATTGTTTGTGAAAGGGTACCAGTATCTCCAAAATCATCAGTAACTGTCAGAGTCACAGTAAATGTTGCTTCCGAACTAAATACATGATTTGGATTCTGATCAGTGCTAGTAGTTCCATCACCAAAATCCCAATCCCATGAAACAATACTGCCGTCGCTATCGGTTGACAGATCAGTAAATTCAACGGTATCATCCGTAGTCGGACTCATTGGTGAATACGAAAAATCAGCTATTGGTGCAGAATTGGTTCCCGCTGGTTCTGAAACTGCATTACTGACACTATAGAGTCCATCGGTATCAACAGTTTTTATTATATACCACCAAACAAAGCCATCATCAGATCCTTTATTATTATCAATATAGCTATATGAATCAAATCCATCTGCCATTACACTGAATGATGCATCAACAGAACCTTCGCTGTCGGAACAACGTAGTACTTCGTAGTAATTGACATCTCCATCACTATTATCATCGACACTAGCTGTCCAGCTGATAAGGTTATCTGATGTACTACTTCCACTTCCTGTTGATTCAATATAAAGATGATCAATAAAGACGGTTCCAACAATTTCACGTGGCTGTTGTGAAGAATCCGTTATTTTCACATTAACGGTATCACCAGGATTTATCCCATTCATCTGATAGGTACGAAAATCTTCCGATTGAGAAAGCGTAATGATGTTTGTCTCACCTCCAACACCATTTACCATGTAACTCACCGTATATGATTCGTCAGAAGTCGCATATGATTCAATGCATAATGTAAAAGGCGCTGAAGTTCCAGATGATATCGGTATGTTATAGATGACATCTAAATCTGCTTTGCCTGATCCACCCTGGACTGTATTGTCTTCTGATATTTCATGATAAAACCCTTCATCATCAAGATGAGTAACAGTATAATCATCAGTGTTTACCCATTCATTATTTGCAGTGCTAAACGAATTTGCAGTATCTATGACACTGACCGAGCCATAATGGTCCACGGTCAATCCACTCGCAGGTTCTGGAGCTATCCCATTGATTTGAAAGGAATTGCTGACATTTGTTCCGGTTAATCCCATGGTATCATATACAGTAGCACGTACGCGACAATTACTGCTATGCTCATCTGGAATTGTCCAGTTGTAACTGCTAACACCGGATAAACCAGTTACGATTGGAAAATATGTTACACCACCATCTGTGCTATACTCAAGATCAATAAAATCTACATCATTGGTTCCAGGTGTTGTCACCCAATTGATATCATGCGATGTTTCAGCATTCCAGCTTTCACCACCATTAGGGCTGTTAACTGTAATGGACGGTGGTGTATCTGTGCTAGTTTGTACTGCGTTTACCGATGCTTCAACATCAAGCAAACCAGATCCCATTTCAGTTGGATCAAGCCCGATATTCTCAGCTTCATTTGTAAGATATGCTCGTACTTCATTAGCAATTCCATTCTGTCCATCATTATCTATTACCCCTGCTTGGATAATCATTGCTGCGCCTCCGGCAACATGTGGACAGGACATTGAAGTACCACTTTTGTATCCATAATTTCCCCCTATTATGGTGGAAAGAATATTATCTCCTGGGGCAGCAATTTCTACTTCCGGTCCTATACTGCTAAAATGTGCCACATTATCAGCACTGTCTGTAGCCGAGACAGCGATAACTGAGGAATATTTTGCTGGATAGGAAACATCACCACCATATTCATTTCCTGCTGATGCGACAATAACTAATCCTGCAGCATAGGCATTATCGCAAGCTGTTTTTATTATTGAAGAACTTTGACTAGCACCAAGACTCATTGAGATTACATCCATACCATTATTAACTGCCCAATCAATACCTGCAGCAATATCACTTGGATATCCACCTCCAAATTCATCTAGTACCTTTACTGCGAAAATATTAATTTCTGGTGCAGTTCCGATCACACCCTCAGTGTTTTCCTCGGCACCAACTATTCCACAGCAATGTGTACCATGTCCATAATCATCGATTGGATCATCGTCATCATTAACAAAATCCTTGCCACCTGCATAATTATCATTGAGATCAGGATGGTTGTAATCTATACCTGTATCGAGGACTGAAACATTAACACCAGCACCGGTAATCACCCCTGGATTAATCTGCATTGAACCATCACTACCACCCCAAATAATCTCTGCATCAACTCGATCGACGCCCCATGGAAGTGTTTCAGTTTGAATCCATTTTGAGTAATAATCTATTTCAACAGATTCTACTAAAGGATGACTCCTGAGAGCATTGATTGCTGTTTGAGGAACTGTTGCAGTTATTGATTTGGTTAATGATATTTCTCTTTTGATTTCTCCGGAAAACGAGATGATGAGATTTTCATTGGGTACATCATTAAATATGATATTTACACGTATTTTTTCAGGTGGTGATGCCATAACTATTGTTGCCGAGCTAATTAAAATCATTATAGTTGTTAATATTGTCAGATATAAAATGATTTTTTTATTCATTTATTTTTAAACCTCCTTTATCATCAAATAGAGCTTAATATTAATATATCTTTTTATTTATCATATTCATAGTCTAATCTATTTTTTAGAAAGTAAATAGAATCGCCTGAAATCTACTATCCCAAATGAAGCAAGCTCCGAGGTATTAAACCCAGGTTAGAAATAATAGAGATAGAACGGGGTATTTTAAAGCAATCCCCAAATCCCAACAAAGATGGCGATAATACCAATGATGGTCTGAAAACTGCCCAACCATTTTGCTAATTTCTCAAGATGTTTTCCCATTGCTGGAATCGCTGGTAAGATACCAACAATCAGAATCAATCCAACTATGATGGCAACGATACTTTGTAAATCAGTCCACCAGAATATCGCAAGTACTATTGCAATAATACCAATAATGGTCTGAAATCCACCTAACCATCTCGCTAGTTTTTCCAAATGTTTACCCATCGCAGGTATTGCACCAAGTAATCCTGCACAGAGGACAAGTCCCCCGAGTATATTTACTATTTCTATCCACATCCTTTATTCTCTCCTCACATTTTTATTTAATTTTCATACCTCATTCATCATATATTAATATTTATAAAAAAATAGCTCAAATTCACTAAATTATACAATATCTCACTGATTATCAACATAATTTTCAAAAAGGGTAGATATTATAAACTCATATTACTTTTGTATATCAGCTAGAGGGAAGAACATGGATAAGAAATCATCAAGTAATAAAAGATCCGTGATAATGTCAGATAAATATGTTAGTGAATCTGGTCTACAGGGAGGAAAAGCAATTAGTGACCATATATCATTATTATCACTTATTATAGGTATCCCCTTACTACTCATTGGAATTTATGGTATGCTGAACATGGTGCTGGGTTGGGGTTATCCAACAAATGGACCCATCTTTATCATGGTAGTATTGGTATTAATTATTGGTTTGTTGATGACCCTTGGCGGATACAGCCTCTATAAAAAAAAGAATGAAAGCAACTAATGTTTTATTCTATCATGTCTTAATCATATAACATGAAAGAAAGCTTACAATACCCATAGACGAACGATTATCAGGTAAATGAAAACAACATGGGATCAAAAATAGCTTCTATCTAGAAATCCAACTTTCAGATGATCTCGATTATAAGATGTACAGACGCGGCGGAGGACGAAAGGCTAACAGGTGGACGGCGCACAAAGATTTCGATTTCTCCGTTTCTTTGTGTTTTTGCCCTACTTTCGACGCACTTTCCCCCGCCTTCTTTCGTTGATAATGGCGTGTGAGGATGCGCGAAAACCATAAAGACTCATCGTCCTCAGCAAGCAAAGTGTTCAGATCAACATACAGCTGAGTGTCTTTCTCTTTTGAGTGACCCATGAATAGCGAGACTGTGTTCATCGCAGCACGCTGTTTCTTTGGATTCATTGAAAGATCATGGTATAAAGCAATACTAAAGAAATGTCGCAAACTATAAGGACAAAACTTTTTGATCTTCTTTGTTCCAGCCTTTCTGTTCTGTTCTTTCACCCATTTTTTGATTGACTTGTCCAATAATTTGTGTCGGAAATGATCGCAGGCTTTTCTCATGGCCTTTCCCTGGATGTTTTCATACATTTCAGGGGGCCCCCATTTTCCGTCATGTGAAAAAGGGTTCCGTTGATTCTGACGTTGTTGAAAACAAGGTGTTGAATATACGGGTCTGACTCGTTAGTCAAGATCTCATTAATCAAGTTTACGAAAGTATCGAAATTTTTGGTTTTGCATTTTAATTTGCGTCTTCACGTTTATTCATCATTTTTCAG